>NZ_JBHTMX010000188.1:0-5482 GCF_042679725.1 Methylopila musalis | reverse complement strand
CGATCTCGGCCAAGGCCGCGCGCAGCGTCATGGTGGCGCGCGACGGCGCGGGAACGGGCGCGGCCGGCGCTTCTGGCGTGGTCGCCGCGTGGTCGGGGATTTCCAGAGTCTCGGGCTGGCGCGCGTCCGGCTCGGGCTGAGCAGCAGGCGCGGGGGAGGAGGCCGACGCCGGGGCGGCGGCCGGCGTCTCCTCCGTCCAGCGGGCGAAGCCCTCCAGCGCGTTGGTCAGCCGGTCCTCGGTCTGGATGTTGCGCCGGGACAGCATGGAGACGAGCTGCTCCAGACTGCGGCGGGGAGGGGTCTGCGGCGCCGGCGAGGGCGCCTGGGCGAGGCGTTCCGCGAGCCGGTCGATCGGCCGCGGGTCGGCGTCCTGCCCTTCGCCCTGAGGGCCGATCGCCCGTGCGGCCCGTGCCTGGTCGCTGAAGCTCATTGCGCTCGATCTCCGCCGCCGGCGCAAATCCTGAGCGCCGCATTAGGCACTGTTAACGGACAGGGTAAACAAGCCGTTAACGCCAAGAGATCGTAAGGCTTTGACCGGCCTCGCCCATCTGCGTCCGGACGGTGGCGCGTTCTTAGGAACGGTTCCGAATGGGTTCGCGGGCCGTTCAGGCCGGATTGGAAGCCGGACAGCGCCGCTGCATCGTCGCCGTTCTTCCGCGAGCGGGTGGGTGCGATGGCCGGCGACGGGCTTCAGCGCCGCGCAATGGGATTGGATTGATTGTGCGGTGGCCCTCAATCACCAGACCGCTAGAATGGCGAGGTCCATCAGCCGGGTCAGTTCGGCGTTGCGGTTGGCCCTCAATCACCAGACCGCTAGAATCGCCCGATATGTGGGCGCTCCGGCGACCTTGTTGCGGTTGGCCCTCAATCACCGGACCGCTAGAATCGCGCTCGAACGGGGGGCGGCCCCCATTGCGTTGCGGTTGGCCCTCAATCACCGGACCGCTAGAATACGACACCGCTTAAGGCCCTGAGAGATCAGGGCCTTTTGCTTGCTGAAAGAGGCTTCGGTCAGTCCCGACGTCATGGGCTTTCGTCTTGTTCCCATTGCGGGAACCATGCTACATTCTCTCATGCAGATCATCGCGCGCCGCACGTTGAAGGCTTTCTGGGACGTCCACCCCGACGCCGAGACGCCCTTGGTGGTTTGGTTCAAGCGCGTCGAGAAGGCGGACTGGAGCGGCCCGCAGGACGTGAAGGACATGTTCGGATCGGCCGACTTCGTGGCCGACGACCGCGTGATCTTCAACATCGGCGGCAACAAATACCGCCTGATCGTTCGCGTCTCCTACCCGTTCAAGCGCGTGATGATCAAATTCATCGGGACGCACAAAGAATACGACAAGATCAACCCGGAGACCGTGTGATGGACATTCGCCCGATCCGCACCGAAGCCGATTACGACTGGGCTCTCGCTGAAGTCGAGCGCTATTTCGACGAACCTCCCGTCTTCGGCTCTCCGGACGGCGATCGGTTCGATGTGCTCTCCACCCTGATCGCCGCCTACGAGGCGGAGCGGTTCCCCCTTCCCGACGTCGATCCCATTGACGCCCTCAAAGCGTTCATGGAGAGCGCCGGCAAGACCCAGGCCGATCTCGCTCAACTGTTCGGATCAAGGCCTCGCGCCTCCGAAGTCCTCAACCGGAAACGGGCGCTCACGCTCGACATGATCCACCGCCTGCGCGCCGCATGGGGCCTGCCGTCCGATCTGATCGCCAAGCCTTACGCTTTGAAGGCGGCGTCCTGACCAAAAGACGCCGCCCGTTGTAGTTGGCTTCAATCGCCAGACCGCTAGAATTCCGAAGCTCAGCAGGGCTCGCAGTCGATCGTTGCGGTTGGCCCTCAATCACCAGACCGCTAGAATGCCCAGACCTGATCCGGAGAGCGCTTGCCGGTTGCGGTTGGCCCTCAATCACCAGACCGCTAGAATCGAGGCGTTTTTGGCGGGCGGATCGGGTGTGTTGCGGTTGGCCCTCAATCACCAGACCGCTAGAATCGTGTTGCTGGCCATGTCGCACCAAGCCTCGTTGCGGTTGGCCCTCAATCACCAGACCGCTAGAATACGACACCGCTTAAGGCCCTGAGAAATCGGGGCCTTTTGCTTTTGGAGGGCGGTCAAACCTCGGCGCATGTCGTCACTTTTTTCGCGTGCAGGGCGCGCAGCCTGCTCACATCGATGCCGGCTGTCGACGTCGGCGCCAAGAGCAGGGCGTCTGCGCCTGTAAACGCGCTCAAGCTGAAACGAAGAGATCGGCCACGCCGGAACGCTCGACCTCAACCGACTGAACGGGTTGAGCGCGAACGTCGTGGAGGCCCGCCATGCGCCGGGCGTGACGGTGGTCGGGATCGCGCGGTCCGGCGCATCGCGGCAGGGCTACGGAACGTTGGTTGAACGGCCGTGCGGCTCCGGGGTAGATGGTCGGAGGACGGCGGTGTGTCCGCCGCTCTCCCGACCCGGACCTCCCCGCCCATGACCCCCTCCGCCGGCCTGTTCGCCACCTATCGCCGCGCCATCGGGCTTCTGGGGCCGGAGAAGCCGCTGGCGGCGGCGCTGGTCGCGGGCAATGTGGCGCTGGCGCTCGCGGCCTTCGCCGAGCCGGTGCTGTTCGGCCGCATCGTCGACGCGCTGACCCGCGGCGAGACCGGGGACCTCGGCCTGATCGCGGCGTTCTGGGCCGGCATCGCGCTGGCGGCCATCGTTGGTCGGGTTCTGGTGGGGCTGAACGCGGACAAGCTCACCCATCGCCGCCGGCTCGCCGCGCTCACCGAGGCTTTCGGCCACACGCTGTCGCTGCCGCTCAGCTTCCACCGCCGCACCCATTCGGGGCGGGTGGTGAAGGCGCTCGTCACCGGCGCCAACGCGCTCGCCGACGTGTGGCTCGCCTTTTTCCGCTCGGGCTGCGCCACGCTGGTGGGGCTTGCGGCGCTGCTGCCGGCGAGCCTCGCGCTCAACCCGTGGCTCGGCCTGATCCTGATCGGGCTCGTCGTGCTGTTCGGCGTCGCGATCACCGCGCTGCTGCGCAAGACCCAGTCGCGGCAGGAGAACGTGGAGAGCTTCCATTCCGATGTCGCCCAGCGCGCCGCGGACGCGGTGGGCAACGTGGCCGTGGTGCAGAGCTTCGCCCGCATCCGCGCGGAGGTCGGCGGCCTGCGGGACGTGATGCAGCGCCTGCTCGACGCGCAGATGCCGGTGCTGTCCTGGTGGGCCTGGGCGGCGGCCGCGACGCCCGCGGCCGGCACGCTCACCGTGCTCGGCGTGGTGCTGGCGGGCGCGGCGCTGAACGCGCAGGGGCTGGCGAGCGTCGGCGACATCGTCACCTTCGCCGCGCTCGCCACACTGGTGATCGGCCGGCTCGGCGAGGCGGTGCAGCTCGTCAACATGGCGCTTCTGAACGGACCGCGCATCGCGGAGCTGCTGGCGCTGCTCGACACCGCGCCCGAGGTGGCGGAGCGCGAGGACGCCCGCGATCCGGGCCGGGTGACGGGGCTGATCGCGTTCGAGGACGTGTCCTTCGCCTATGAGCCGTCGCGGCCCACGCTGGTCGACGTCAGCTTCGAGGCCCGCCCCGGCTCCATGGTGGCGCTGGTCGGCGCCACCGGGTCCGGCAAGTCCACCGCTCTGTCGCTGCTGCACCGGGCGTTCGATCCGCAGGACGGCCGGGTCGCGATCGACGGCGTCGACATCCGCGACATGACGCTGGACGGCCTGCGGCGGAACATCGGCGTCGTGTTTCAGGAGCCGATGCTGTTCGCGCGCACCATCGCCGACAACCTGCGCGTCGGCCGGCCGGACGCCACCGACGCGGAGCTGGAGGAGGCCTGCGCCAAGGCCGAGGTGCTGGACGTGGTGCGCCGTCTGCCGAACGGCTTCTCAACCGAGCTCGGCGAGCGCGGCGCCTCGCTCTCCGGCGGCGAGCGCCAGCGGCTCGCCATCGCCCGCGCGCTGCTGAAGGACGCGCCGATCCTGATGCTGGACGAGGCGACCAGCGCCCTCGACGCCGGCACCGAGGCGCGGGTGCAGGCGGCGCTGGACGCGGCGCGGGAGGGGCGCACCACGCTCGTCATCGCCCACCGGCTCGCCACCGTGCGCAGCGCCGATCTGGTGCTGGTGTTCGAGCGCGGCCGCATCGTGGAGCGCGGCCGCTTTGACGAGCTCGCGACCGCCGGCGGCCCGTTCTCGCAGCTCGTCGCCGCCCAGGCGCTGGCGCGGGCGCAGGACGCCAAGGCCGCGTCGTCCACCGCCAAGGACGGGCTCGTGAACGCCCTGTGATTGGCAAGCGGGGGCTCGGGAGGTACAACGGTCCGCGTCGGCCGGTCCCCGCCGCCGCGCGCGTTGGGGGGAACGGCGCGGCTTCCGCCGATCATCGCCCGACGCAGCGTGAGTCCGACCGCCCCATGCTTCAGACCTTCCGCCGCCGCGCCGCCGCGTGGCTCGCCATCGCCGCCGCCGCAGGCCTCGCGCTGCCGGCGCAGGCCCAGCCCGTGCTCGTGGCCGACGTCGCCACCGGGCAGGTGCTGGAGGCCAACGAGGCCACCGCGCCGTGGTATCCGGCGTCGCTCACCAAGCTGATGAGCGCCTATGTGGTGCTGACGGCGGTGCGCAACGGCAAGCTCCGCGCCGACACGCCGCTGATCTACACCGCCCGCGCCCAGGCCGAGCCCCCGAGCAAGATGGGCTTCCAGGTCGGCCAGACGGTCACCGTCGACGACGCGCTGAAGATGCTGATGGTGCAGTCGGCCAACGACATCGCCTTCCTGCTGGCGGAGGGCGTGTCCGGCTCGGTGGAGGGCTTCGTGGCGGAGATGAACCGCACCGCCCGCCAGCTCGGCATGACCAACACCAATTTCGTCAACCCGAACGGCCTGCCGGTGCGGCCTGGCCCCGACCTGCAGCGCACCACCGCGCGGGACATGGCGCTGCTCGCCTCCGCGCTCTACCGCGATTTTCCGGGGCAGGCCGGCCTGTTCTCGCTCGACGCCATCCAGATCGGCGACCGCATCCTGCGCAACCACAACGGGCTGATCGGCCGCTATCCCGGCGCGGACGGCATGAAGACCGGCTACGTCTGCTCCTCGGGCTTCAACGTGGTGGCGACCGCCACCCGCAACGGCCGCCGGCTGGTGGCGGTGGTGCTGGGCTCGCGCACGCCGATCGAGCGCTCCGAGACCGCCATCGACGCCTTCGAGCGCGGCTTCGCGGCGACCTCCGCCCGCGCCACGCTGGCGAGCCTGCCGCAGCAGGTCGGCGCCTTCCCGGTGGACCTGCGCGAGACCATGTGCGGCAAGTCCACCGCCAAGGCCCGCGCCGAGCGCAAGCTCGATCCGGCGGGCCATCCCTGGCGGCCGATCCTGATGTCGAAGACGCAGGTCAACCCGGTGCGGGTCTACGCCACGGCGGCGCCGAACGCGCCAGCGGTCGCGGCCAAGCCGAGCGGCGTCGACGAGGACGCCCCGACCGCCTTCGCGCCCACGGCGGCGGCCG
>NZ_JBHTMX010000187.1:0-5489 GCF_042679725.1 Methylopila musalis | reverse complement strand
ACGGGCGCGGCCGGCGGCTTGCGGCGCGGGCGGTTCGGCCGGGGCCGCACCTCCACCGCGCCGGGGTCGGTGCGGGCGCTCCACGTCCCCGGATCCGGCTGGGAGCGGCGTCCGAACAGGCGCTGGATGAGGTTGGGGCGGTCCTGATCCGCCTGCCGCCGGGGATCGTAGCCGCGCCGCTGAGCCGCCTCGCGCCGGTAGGCCTGATCGCGCTGATAGGCGCGCATGCGCTGGCGGAAGGCGCGGTCCTCCTCGTCCTCGTAGACGCGGCGGCCATAGCGTGGGTCGCGATAGACGCGCTCGTAAGACCGGCCGTCGTCGTAGGAGCGCCGGTAGTAGCCGTCCTGCGCCAGAACCGGCGCCGCCGCGGCGAGGCCGGCGGCGGCGAAGACGAGACCGACAAGGACGCGGACGATCCGGGGAAGCCTGATCATGATGGTCAGGCTATCACGCCGGGCGCTCTCGTGTCGCCCGAGGGATCGGCGGTCATCGCGCCCGGCGCAGATGGCGCAGCAGCGAGACGCCGGCGTAGCCGTCGGGCGCGAGCCCCTGCGTCTGCTGGTAGGACATGATGGCGTCGCGGGTCGCAGGCCCGATCTTGCCGTCCGGCTCGCCCACGTTGAAGCCCTTGCGCGCCAGCAGCGCCTGAAGCTCGTGCCGCTCCTGCTCGTCGAGCGGCTTGTCGTGGTTCGGCCACGGTGTGACGAACGGGCCGCCGCCGCGGATGCGGTCGGCCAGATGCCCGACCGCCAGCGCGTAGGAGTCCGCGTTGTTGTAACGCTTGATGACGCGGAAGTTGTTCAGCATCAGGAAAGACGGCCCGTTGGGGCCCGTGGGCTGCAGCAGCGTCGCGGGCGAGGCGCCGTTGGGGAAGCCGGTTCCCGCCACGCGGCGCACGCCGGCCGCCTGCCACTCGGCGAGCGTCCTGCGGGCGCCGGCCTTGGTCCCGCGCGGAACGATCACCTCGTAGCCCCAGGTCTCGCCCGAGCGCCAGCCGTGCTTCTTCAGGTAATTGGCGGTGGAGGCCAGCGCGTCCGGGATCGAGCCCCAGATGTCGCGGCGGCCGTCGCCGTTGGCGTCGGCGGCATAGGCCTTGAAGCTCGTCGGCATGAACTGGGTGTGGCCCATGGCGCCGGCCCAGGAGCCGTTCATGTTCTCAGGCGCCACATGGCCCTGCTGCAGGATCTGCAGCGCGCCGATCAGCTCCCGGCGGAAGAACTCCGGCCGGCGGGTCTGGCAGCAGGCCAGCGTCGCCAGCGCCGCGATCACGTTGTGGTTGCCGGTGGTCGCGCCGTAATTGGTCTCGATGCCCCACACCGCCAGCACCACCGAGCGGTCGACGCCATAGGCGCGCTCGATCCGGGCCAGCGTGTCGGACCATTGGGCGAGGTTCTGCCGGCCCGCGTTGATGCGGGTGTCGGAGACGCGCGTGTCCACATATTGCGCGATGGTGGTCTTGAACTCGGGCTGGTAGCGGGACTTGGCGATCGCCTCTTCGTCCACGGTCAGCCCGCGGAAGGCGCGGTCGTAGAGCGCGGGGCTGACGCCGGCCGCCACCGCCTGGGGCTTGAGCGCCCGCACGAAGGCGTCGAAGCGGGCGTCGTTTGGCCCTGCTGCGGCGGGCGCGGCCGTCGCGGCTGCGAAAAGGAGGGCGGCTGCGGCCCGCCAGGCGGTGCGGCGACGCACGGTCATGGCTCGGTCTCCCTTGTCCGGCGGGCGTTCGGCCAGACGTGAGGCCCCTGTGGAGGCATGAGAATACGGCCTTCAGAAAGCGCGCGCCATGGTTTGCATCCGGTTAACCGCGTAACTCCCCGCGTTCCCGAGCCCGTGAGCGGCTTCGGCGCTGGCGTTTCAGGGGCAAAGTCTTTACGCGGGGAGCGGGCGTTCCAAAATCCGCGCGCCGGCCCCGGCGATCCGTCGTTCCGCGGGCCGGTCAAACCACTGATCCGGAGATCTCATGCCCCGTCCGATCCGCAAAGCCGTGTTCCCCGTCGCCGGTCTCGGCACCCGGTTCCTGCCGGCCACCAAGGCGGTGCCGAAGGAGATGCTGACGGTCGTCGACAAGCCCGTGATCCAGCACGTGGTCGACGAGGCGCGCGAGGCGGGCATCGAGCACTTCATCTTCGTGACCGGCCGCAACAAGGCCGTGATCGAGGATCACTTCGACAAGCAGTTCGAGCTCGAGGCGACGCTGGAGCGCCGCGGCAAGACCGACGCGCTCAGGCTGCTGAAGGAGGACCTGCCGGGCGCGGGCCAGACCAGCTTCACCCGCCAGCAGGAGCCGCTCGGCCTCGGCCACGCGGTGTGGTGCGCCCGCGAGCTGGTGGGCGGCGAGCCCTTCGCGCTGCTGCTGCCGGACATGCTGCATCAGGGCGTGCGCAGCTGCCTCGCCGAGATGATGGACGTCTACCGCGAGGCCGGCGGCAACGTGGTCGCCACCTACGAGGTGCCGGACGACCAGACCCACCAGTACGGCATCGTCGGCGCCGGCGAGAAGGTGGGCAACGGCTTCAAGATGACCTCCATGGTCGAGAAGCCCAAGCCCGGCACGGCGCAGTCCAACTACGCCATCTCCGGCCGCTACATCCTCCAGCCCGAGATCTTCGACCTGCTGGCGAAGCAGGAGGCGGGCGCCGGCGGCGAGATCCAGCTCACCGACGCCATGCTCACGCTCGCCAAGGATCAGGCGTTCTCGGGCTTCGCCTTCCAGGGCCGGGTGTTCGACACCGGCTCCAAGATCGGCTTCCTCACCGCGAACCTCGCCTACGCGCTGGAGCGCGACGATCTGGGCGCCGACGTGCGCAAGGAGCTCTCCGCCCTGCTGGGCTGATCGGGCGGCCTCGACACATCCGTCATGCCCGAGCCTGTCTCGGGCATCCACGATTTGAAACAGCCAAACCGCTTGAGGCTCGAAGTCGTGGATGCCCGGCATGCGCCGAGCATGACGGGAAGGTCGAAACTCGGGAGCCTCCGGCCTCCCGCGTTTTTCAGGATGCGGCCTGCGCGGCGATCGCCGCCTGCGCCATGGCCCGGTCGCGGGCGTAGCGCACCAGATCGGCCTTGAGCGCCGAAACCTCCGACGCGTTGGCCCAGACCTTCACGTTCATCTCCCAGGCGCCGTCCGCGAAGCCCGAGGGCGTCACCACCGGGGCAGGGGCCGAAAGCGCGTGGGGGTTGGCGTCGAGATAGGCCTCGATCTCCCGCGCCGCCTGATCGGCGTCCCGGTCGGCCGGGGCGCTGAACGTGGTCTCGACCCGGCGGGTGGGGTAGCGCGACAGATTGGTCATGGCCGCGCCCCAGACCTGCGCGTTCGGGATCAGCACCTGCACGTTGTCGCCGCTGGCGAGTTCGGTGAAGAACAGGTTGAGGTCCCGCACCGCGCCGCTTTTGTTGGCCACCTCGATCTGGTCGCCGAGCTTGAACGGGCGGAACAGCAGCAGCATCACCCCCGCCGCCATGTTGGACAGCGTGCCCTGCAGCGCGAGGCCGATGGCGAGCGAGGCGGCGCCCAGCACCGCGATCAGGCTGGTGGCCTGGATGCCGATCAACTGCAGGATCGCCACCAGCACCACCGCCAGAATGGCGTAGTGCACGAGGCTCGACAGGAACGACGCCACCGTCGGGTCCATGCGCTTCGAGGCCGAGAGCGCCCGATGCAGCCCGCGCTCCACCACCCCCGCCACCCAGAAGCCCCCCACCGCCAGCAGAATCGCGCCCAGCACGTTGACGCCGTAGACCACCACGAGATTGGTCAGGAAGGTGAAGTCGATCGGGATGTGGGGCATCGGCGGCTCCGGTTCGGCGTCCCGTTCGCCGCGTGCGCGCGAAGGTCGTCGTTGGCGGTGGATGAACGGCGACGTAGCGCGCCGCGGCGGGCTCGCAACCCGCTCCCGCGCTTGCGTCGCGCCGCGGGCTTGGGCAATGTCGCCAGTCCCTACGCGGCTCCGCCGCAGGAAGCCTTCCGGATCGTCCGCGCCGCCCCCGCTGCGGCGGCGGCCGGTCCCAATCACGACGTGAAAGCGGGGACTGACCCTCATGCGCGCGACCCTCGAGCGGGCGGCTCTTCTCAAGGCGCTGTCCCATGTCCACCGTGTCGTCGAGCGGCGGAACACCATCCCGATCCTCGCCAACGTGCTGCTGAGGGCAGGCGACGGCGGCCTCAGGCTGCAGGCGACCGATCTCGACATCGAGATGGTGGAGACGGTGGCGGCCGAGGTGGCCCAGCCCGGCGCCACCACCGTGCCGGCCCACACCTTCTACGACATCGTGCGCAAGCTGCCGGACGGCGCGCAGGTGTCGCTGGAGGTGGGCGGCGAGCGCGGCACGCTGGTCATCCGCGCCGGGCGTTCGCGCTTCACGCTGCAGACCCTGCCGGACAGCGACTTCCCCGATCTCGCCCCCGGCGAGCTGCCGACCCGCTTCGCGGTGGGCGCGACCGAGCTGAAGCGCCTGATCGACAAGACCCAGTTCGCGATCTCCACCGAGGAGACGCGCTACTACCTCAACGGCATCTACTTCCACACCGTGGACGTGGGCGGCACGGCGCTGCTGCGCGCGGTCGCGACCGACGGCCACCGGCTCGCCCGCGTGGAGACGCCGGCCCCTCCCGGCGCGGACGGCATGCCGGGCGTGATCGTGCCCCGCAAGACGGTGGCCGAGATCCAGCGCCTGATCGACGATCCCGAGGGCGAGGCCCAGGTGGAGCTGTCGGCGACCAAGATCCGGGTGTCCTTCGGCTCCGTGGTGCTGACCTCCAAGCTCATCGACGGCACCTTCCCGGATTACGGCCGCGTCATCCCGTCCGGCAACGACAAGCGCCTGATCGTGGACCGGCTGGAGTTCAAGAGCGCGGTGGACCGCGTCTCCACCATTTCGTCGGAACGCGGCCGGGCGGTGAAGCTCTCGCTCGCCGACCGCAAGCTGGTGCTGACCGTGACGAACCCCGACAGCGGCAACGCCACCGAGGAGATCGAGGTCGACTACGAGTCCGACGCGCTCGATATCGGCTTCAACTCCCGCTACCTGCTCGACATCGCCGACCAGCTCGACGGCGACACCGCGCTGATCCGCCTCGCCGATCCCGGCTCCCCCACGCTGGTGCAGGACCGCGACGACGCCCCGGCGCTCTACGTCCTGATGCCGATGCGGGTGTGAGGGACGCGGGTTTCCTTCGGAACCGGGTTCGATCCGCTCGCCTCGCGACTGTCTTTCGGCGTCACGACGCGGAGGACGCCGCGCGGCGGAAAGCCAACGCGGCGACGGCGCTCCCCGCCGGGCGTGCTGTCGGACGGCGCGCCGGGCCATGACCGATCTGCGCCGCGCGGCGGTGACCCGGCTGCGCCTGACCAACTTCCGCTCCTACGCCGCCCTCGATCTGCCCTGCGGCGCGGGCTCCGTCGCGCTGGTGGGGCCGAACGGCGCCGGCAAGACCAACATCCTCGAGGCGATCTCGCTGCTCGCGCCGGGACGCGGCCTGCGCCGCGCGCCGC
>NZ_JBHTMX010000186.1:0-5562 GCF_042679725.1 Methylopila musalis | reverse complement strand
CTGCCCGGCGCCGAAGCCGCCATCGCCGCCGACGCCGCCGCCGGCGTTGATGGAGAAGCCCGGGCCGCCGGTCGTGATCGGAGCGGCGTTGGCGGGCGATCCATCGCCGCCGACGCCGCCGTCCCCGCCGTTGGTCCCGATGCCGTCGATGCCGTTGCCGCCGTTCTCGCCGGTGAGGTCGATCGCGACCTGCGCCGCCGCCGCGACGGGAACCGCCACGAGAGCCGTGGTTCCGAGCAGGAAGGCCACGCCCGCGCGGCCCGCAAGCCGGGCCGGCCAGTCCCTATCCGCTACCGAATGACCGACGCCACGCCGTAGCACGCTGCGTTCCGCTTTCGCCCCCGACATGGCGCATTCCCCCGAACTGTCTTTAACCGCAGCGTTTTTGCCGCCGCAGACCCGCACCCCACCCCATGGGATTCGGACTCAATGAGCGTCGAGGGTAGCCGAGAGCCGCCGGAGAGCAACCGATTTGGCATCTCTTTGGATCACGTAACGTTACAGGCTAGTGGCGCGTGCGCCGCAGCATGACGCGTGTCGCCTTGCGAACCCACCGCCGGGCGCGCCGGCATTGGAATGTTTCCAGACCGATGACATGAGACGAACAGGACGACAGAGGGCGGCTCACAACATCGCCGCTACGCGCTTTATTGGCCTTTGCCGCTTTCTCTCTTCGTGAAGCGCCGTCGGCGCGCGGCGCGTCGTTCAGAACTCCTGTCCCGAGATGACCTTGAGGGATCGGCCGCTGTCGCCGGCCTCGGATGCGAAGCCCAATCCATGTCCAGCCGCATCCCTCGGTTCGGGGCTTTGGCGCGCGCGTCAGGCCAGCGATGGCTCTGCGCTCAAAGGCGTTCGACGCCCGGGATGCGGGACGCCTCCGCGGCGAGGAACTCCACCAGCAGCCGGACGCGGGCGATGTCCGCCCGTTCCGGCGCGATCAGCAGGCTGAGCGGCGTGGGCGCCAGCGCGTGGTCCGGCAGAATCCGTTCGAGACGCCCATCGGCCAGCAGATCGTCCACCAGCCAGAGATGGGCCGGGCCGACGCCGCGTCCTGCGAGATAGGCCTCCCGCGCCGCGAGCCCGTGATCGACCCGCAGCCGCCCGCCGAACGGCACGGCGCAGACGGCGCCGTCCGGGCCCTCCAGCGCAAGCGCGTCGCTGCCGGCGACGTTCGACATGCGCACGCCGTCGAGCCGCGCCAGATCGTCCGGCGTCGCCGGGCGCCCGTGCTGCGCCAGATACTCCGGCGCGCCGACGAGGATGCGCCGGCTCTCCCCCAGCCTCCGCAGCTTCATGGCGCTGTCGGCGAGCGGCCCGAGCCGGACGGCGACGTCCACGCCCTCCCGCACCAGGTCGATGCGCTCGTCGGTCAGGCTCAGATCGACGGCGATCTCGGGATGCCGGTCCTGAAACGCGAAGATGAGCCGGCTCATATGCCGGACGCCGAGCGCCGCCGTGCAGGAGACGCGGACCACGCCCGCCGCCGTCCCGCCGGCGCTGCGGGCCTCGTCCGCGGCCTGCTCCACCAGACGCAGGATCTGGACCGCGTGGGCGTAATAGCGCCGCCCCTCCTCGGTCAGCGCCACGCGCCGCGTCGTGCGGGTAAGCAGCGCCACGCCCAGCGCCTGCTCCAGCTCGCGCAGATGCCGCGTGACGCTGGACTGGCCGACGTTCAGCTCCCGCGCCACCGCCGTCAGGCTGCCCCGCTCCGCGACCCGGACGAAGCTGCGCATCCGCTCCAGCGTGACGTCGGACCTATCCATTTTCCGGCACGATCTTATCCATATCCGGTTTCTATCGGCGCAATGGCCCAGCGCCTAGCCTGCGGACGAAGGCTCTCGAACAGGCAAGGCGCCGCCATGAACGTGCTGATCGTTTTCGCCCATCCCGACCCGCGCTCCCTCAACGCCGCCTTGCGCGACGTCGCCGTCGCGGAGCTGACGGCGCAGGGCCATACGGTCGAGGTCTCGGACCTCTACGCCATGGGCTGGACGGCCGCGGTGGACCGGGCGGATTTCCCCCAGCTCGCCCCCGACGCGCGGCTGAGGATCGCGGCGGCCTCGAGCGACGCCTTCGCCGCCGGCGCGCTGACGGACGACGTGACCGCCGAGCAGGACAAGCTGCTCCGGGCCGACGCTCTGATCCTTCAGTTTCCGCTGTGGTGGTTCGCCATGCCGGCGATCCTCAAGGGCTGGGTGGACCGCGTCTTCGCCTATGGTTTCGCCTATGGCGTCGGCGAGCACAGCGACCGGCGCTGGGGCGACCGCTACGGCGAGGGCGTGCTGGCGGGCAAGCGCGCCATGCTGGTGGTGACGGCCGGCGGCTGGGAGCCGCATTACGGGCCGCGCGGCGTCAACGGGCCGATCGACGACCTGCTGTTCCCGATCCAGCACGGGGTGCTGCACTATCCGGGCTACGCCGTGCTGCCGCCCTTCGTGGCCTACCGGGTGGACCGTCTCGACGACGCCGGTTTCGACGAGGTCGCCGATCGTCTGCGCGCCCGGATGCGGACGATCGAGACCGACGCGCCGATCCCGTTCCGCCGGCAGAACGGCGGCGACTATCTCATCCCGAGCTGCGAATTGCGGCCGGGACTGGAGGCGCCCGGCGCCTCAGGCTTCGCGCTCCATCGGGACGAGCGGGACGCCTGACGCCGCTCGGTCCTGCGCCCGCCGCTTCAGCCGGGCGACCGGAGTGAGGGCTCCCGGATTCCGCCGTTGGCTTAAGCGTCTTGTTCCTTGAGGCCGGTGAGAGCCTGTCGGCGGCGCTCGAGCAACGGGTTCGGCCGTCGTGCGGGCGAGGGCCGCCGCTTCCAGCGCTTCTGCGGATGCGTCGAAGGTATCGACGAACCGGATGATGTTCTTTGGCGACCCCGGCTGGATTCGAACCAGCGACCATCAGCTTAGAAGGCTGGTGCTCTATCCGGCTGAGCTACGGGGCCTCCGGGGCGCTCAGTGCGTCCAGGGTTCGATCTGGCCGGCGCGGAAGTTGTCCGAATAGGCCATCACGCGCCGCGCCACCGCCTTGGGCTCCTGCACCTGATAGGCGAGGCCGGCGCGCTCGGCGTAGGCCACGGCCTCCTCGCGGGTCGCGAAGAACAGCCGCACCTGCTGCCGGGTGTCGCCGGACGAGGTCCAGCCCATGAGCGGCTCCACGCGGCGGGCTTCCGCCGGTTCGTGCTCCAGCACCCAGCGCTTGGTGCGCGCGGCCCCCGACTGCATGGCGTTGCGCGTCGGCCTGTAGATGCGTGCGGTCATCAGACGCCCTCCGATAAGACGCGGACGAACGTGGTCGGGGCGACACGATTCGAACATGCGACCCCCTGCTCCCAAAGCAGGCGCTCTACCAGGCTGAGCTACGCCCCGCGACCAGCGTCCTCACCGGGTTATGAGGGATCGAGCGCGGCCGGGCAAGGCGCGAACATCGGAACATCGGGAGAAAACCCGCCCCTTCCGGACAAACTCGTTCCGAAACTGTCCCGAAGCGCGCGCGGGTTCGGGAGGACGCCGCGCCGTCGGTCGAGACAGGGGCGCGCTCATCGCGCACGATCCACGCCAAGCCCCTCGCGATCGACGAATCCGGCGCGGGCGCCTATCGTCCCCGGCGCGCCGGGCCGCGATCGCGGCTCCGGGCGCTTTGGGCTTGAACGGCCGTTCGACGCGACACACCGTGGTGATCTTCTCATGAGCGACAGCCTTTCCGACCGCCTGCTTTCGGCCGCCGACGATCTGGACGGCACGCCGAAGCCCATGCTGCAGATCCTGCTCCGGATGGCGGCGCAGAAGCTGACGGAGCGCGCGGAGCAGATCGAGCGGCTGGTGGCGCTGGTGGAAAAGAACGACGCGGGCGCGACGGGCGGCTGAGCCTGCGGGGAGAGCCTAAGAGCCATCCGGCGGAGCGGTCGAAGGGGCGCGGTCAGCGCCTGGCGGCGGCGTCGATCAGGCGCTGGGAGACCCTGTCGCCGGGCTTCAGCCCCAGACGGTCCGCCTCGCCGGCGGCAAGCTCCACCACGAAACGCACCGGCGCGCCGGCGTCGATGATGGCCTCGGACAAAGGCTCCGCCCCGCGCTCGATGCGGTGCACGAGGCCCTTTTCGGTCACGAACACCATGTCGAGCGACAGGTAGGTGTTCTTCATCCACATGGCGACGGGCTGGGGCGCGCCGAAGTCGAACAGCATGCCGTGATCGGGCGCGAGCGTGCGGCGGTACATCAGGCCGATCTGGCGGCGCTCAGGCGTGTCCGCCAGCTCCACCTGCACCACGCGCGGCCCGGCGGAGGTCTGGAACGTCAGCGGCTCCAGCTTCGCGCCGGCCATACTCACGGAGGCGCCCGCCGCGACGAGCGCCAGCAGGGCGAAGAGGGCGATACGGAGCGCGCGCGGGAGCATCAGCATGCGCCGTTTGTCGTCCGGCGCGGGGCGTCACGTCAATGGGCGGAGGGGCCGCCGCCGGCGCCTTCGGGCCGCACCTCGGCCGCCATCAGCCCCTTGGGGCCGGGCCCGTAGCGCACATGCACCTTCTGCCCCGGCTTCAGCTCCATGATGCCGTAGCGGCGCAGCGTCTCCATATGGACGAAGATGTCCGGCGAGCCGTCGCCGCGGGTGAGGAAGCCGAAGCCACGCAGGCGGTTGAACCACTTCACCTCGACGAGCTCCAGAGCGCTGGTCGGGGTCACGTTCACATGGGTGCGCGGGGCCGGCAGCTCGCCCGGATGGCGGGCCGTGCTCTCGTCGAGCGAGAGCACGCGGAACGCCTGCGCGCCCCGGGTCCGGCGCTGGACCTCGCAGACGATGCGGGCGCCTTCGGCCGCGGAGTGGAACCCGTCGCGGCGCATGCAGGTGACGTGGAGCAGGATGTCCGGGCCGCCGTCGTCGGGCACGATGAAGCCGTAGCCCTTGCCGACGTCGAACCATTTGATGACGCCGGAGGTCTCGTAGAGGTCGAGCGGAAGAGAGTCCGACAGGGCGTCCGTCGCGTCACGCTCGTTCGGAGCCCCGCTCCGCGGCCTGTCTGCACTCATACGAACCGCCCGCTCAAACACACACGCGGAGGCCCGACCGGCCGGGACCCGCCACGACTCACACGATACCACCCGAACCCGCGAGGGAAAGCAAAAAATGGCTCAAACAAGGCGCAAGCGGCGCGACGGCGTGGCGGACGTCGTGAGCCGCCCGTGACGTCACCTGCGGATCGCGTCCCGGAGCAGCGGTTCGAGCCATGCGATGAACACGGAGATCCGGCGGGACAGGTGGCGGCGGTGGGGGTAGAGCGGGGTCAGGGGCGCAGGCGCCGCGCGGTGGTCGGGCATGACCTCGACCCATTCGCCGGCTGCGATGTGGTCGCGCATGTCGTCGGCCGGGATCAGGATCAGGCCGAGGCCCGCGAGGCGGCGGGCGATGTCGGCCTCGGCGCTGTTCACCGTCACCCGCGCGGCGTCCAGGGCGTTCGACGCCCGCGGGATGTCGGTGACGGCGATCGGGCCCGGCCCCACGGACACGCCGCGCCACCAGGTGACGCGTGACGTCCGCCCCCTGCCGAGGCCGGCGCCGGTCAGGCGCTGG
>NZ_JBHTMX010000185.1:0-5614 GCF_042679725.1 Methylopila musalis | reverse complement strand
GTGGCGGCGGTGACGCTCGGCCGCGACCTCGTCAACACGCCGGCGAACGACCTCGGCCCGGCCGAGCTCGAAGCCGCGATCCGGGCGCTCGGCCAGCGCCACGGCGCCGTGGTGAGCGCCGTGGTCGGCGACGACCTGCTGGCGCAGAACTTCCCGCTGGTCCACGCGGTCGGCCGCGCCGCCGCCCCGCATCACGCGCCGCGGGTGGTCGATCTCGTCTGGGGGGCGGAGGACGCGCCGAAGGTGACGCTGGTGGGCAAGGGCGTGACCTTCGACACCGGCGGGCTCAACATCAAGCCGGACGCCTCCATGCTGCTGATGAAGAAGGACATGGGCGGCGCCGCCGCCATGATCGCGCTGGCCGACATGGTGATGGGCGCGAAGCTGCCCGTGCGGCTGCGGCTCATCGTCGGCGCGGTGGAGAACGCCATCTCTGGCGACGCCTTCCGGCCCGGCGACGTGATCCCGAGCCGCAAGGGCCTGAACGTGGAGATCGGCAACACCGACGCGGAAGGCCGGCTGGTGCTGGCGGACTGCCTGACGCTCGCCGACGAGGAGGCGCCCGAGCTGATCGTGGACGCCGCCACCCTCACCGGCGCCGCGCGGGTGGCGCTGGGGCCGGACCTGCCGCCGCTCTACACCGACGACGACGCGCTCGCGGCCGATCTGCTTCGCCATGCGGCGGCCGAGCACGACCCGCTGTGGCGGATGCCGCTCTGGAACCCCTATGACGAGCTGCTCGCGTCCAAGATCGCGGATGTGAACCACATTTCCGGCGGGCCGTTTGCGGGTTCCGTCACCGCCGCGCTGTTCCTGCGCCGCTTCGTCGTCCGGGCGCGGTCCTGGGCGCATCTCGACGTGTTCGCCTGGGCGCCCTCGCCCAAGCCCGGCCGCCCCGAGGGCGGCGAGGTGCAGGGCGCGCGCGCCCTCGCCGCGCTGCTCGCCGAGCGCTACCCGGCGTGATCGCGGCCGCCGGTCACGAAACGGTCAACGCGCGCGCCCGGGCGGGACGCGCGGGCCTCGTCTTGGCATAACGTCTTCCACCTCCGAACCTCGACGGGCCGCATGCTGCAACGCGTCTACGACTGGTCTCTGCGCATGGCGCGCCACCGGCACGCCGAGCGCGCTCTGGCGGCGCTGTGCTTCGCGGAAAGCTCGTTCATTCCGGCCCTGCCGGAGGTGATGCTGCTGCCGATGATCCTGGCCGAACGGGCCAAGGCCTGGCGCTACGCCACGATCTGCACGGTCTCGTCGGTGATCGGCGGCATAGCCGGCTACATGATCGGCTATTTCCTGTTCGAGGCGGTGGGGCAGCCGCTGCTCGCGCTCTACGGCATGGCGGACCAGTTCGGGGACATCGCCGGCAAATACAACGATTACGGCTGGCTGATGGTGCTGATCGGGGGCGGCATCACGCCGATCCCCTACAAGGTCATCACCATCGCGAGCGGCCTGACGCAGCTCGACTTCGTCACCTTCGTGCTGGCGAGCGTGGTGGCGCGGGGCGTGCGCTTCTTCCTGCCCTGCGCCCTGCTCTATTATTATGGCCCGCAGGCGAAGCGCCTGATGGACACCCGGCTCACTCTGGTGTTCTGGGTCTCGCTGGCGCTGGTGATCCTGGGCTTCGTCGCCGCGCCCTATCTGTTCCGCTGACGGCGCGCCGCGCCGGGGCGAAGCCCGTCCGGAGCGCCCGATGGCCGACCGCCGCCTCACTCCCGCCCGTCCCGACGTCGCCGCCGCCCATCTCAGGGGCCAGGTGGAGGCGCTGCGCTTCGAGCCGGGCGAGCGCCGCCGCGTCGCCGTCGGCCACGCGCCGCTGCGCCGCGCGCCGCAGCCGGACGCCATGCTGGAGACCGAGGCGCTGTTCGGCGAAGACGTGACGGTCTACGACGAGCTGGACGGCTGGGCCTGGGTTCAGCTCGCGCTCGACGGCTATGTGGGCTACATGCCCTCCGCCGCGCTGACCGCCGAGACCGCCTCCGCCCCCACCCACCGGGTGGCGGCGCTGCGCACGCTGCTGTTCCCCTCGCCCTCGTTCAAGGTCCCGCCGATGGACGCGCTCTCCACCGGCGCGCGGCTGACCGTCGTCCATGAGGAAGGCCGGTTCGCGACGCTCGACAGCGGCGCCTTCGCCATCGCCCGCCACCTCGCGCCGCTGGACGCCTTCGAGGACGATCCCGCCGCCGTCGCCGAGCGCTTCGTGGGCGCGCCCTACATCTGGGGCGGCCGCACCAGTCTCGGGCTCGACTGCTCCGGGCTGGTCCAGACCGCGCTCGCCGCCTGCGGGGTGGCCGCGCCCCGGGACGCCGACATGCAGGAGCGCGACCTCGGCCGCCCGATCGATCTGGCGGAGGCGCGCCGGGGCGACCTGCTGTTCTGGAAGGGCCACGTGGCCATGCTGATCGACGAGGGCACGCTGGTGCACGCGAACGCGTTCCACATGGCGACCGTGCGGGAGCCGCTCCACGAGGCGATCCCCCGGATCGCGCCCACCGACGGCCCCGTCACCTCGGTGCGCCGCCCCGTCGGCTAGCGCGCCCCGCGAAAACGGCGGTCCACGCCGAAAAATCGACCCTCACAAATGGCCGCTGGCGGCGTTCGCGAGTGCGGCGCTTGTGATGGCCTGCGCGAAACAGCGTGGCCGCCTGCGGGCCCTCCAGAGTCGTCTGGGAGGGCAGGGCGGTTTTCAGCCCTGAAGGGCCGAAGACCTCAGCCCTTCAGGCGGCGGCAGACCATGTCGAGCTGCTCAAGGCTGCGGTAGCGGATCGTCAGCTCGCCGCCCTCGCCCTTCGGCGCCAGCGCGACCGTGAGGCCGAGCGCTTCGGACAACGCCTGCTCCAGCGCCACGGTGTCGGCGTCCTTCTCCGGCCGCGGCTTGCGCAGGCCGTCCAGGGATTTGATCTCCGGCGCGCGGGCCAGGGCCTCCACCTCGCGCACCGACAGGCCCTTCGCCACCGTCTTGCGGGCGGCGGCGGAGGGATCGGGCAGCGCCAGCAGCGCGCGGGCGTGGCCGGCGGAGAGCGCGCCCTCGGTGACGAGCTCCTTCACGTCGTCGGGCAGCTTGGTCAGCCGCAGGGTGTTGGCGATGTGGCTGCGGCTCTTGCCGATGACCCGCGCCAGATCCTCCTGCCGGTAGGCGAACTGCGCCATCAGCTGCTCGTAGCCCACGGCCTCCTCGATGGCGTTGAGGTCGGCGCGCTGCACGTTCTCGATGATGGCGATCTCAAGCGCCTCGCGCTCGGTGACGTCGAGCACGAGGATCGGCGCGTCGTGCACGCCCGCCTTCTGGGCCGCGCGCCAGCGCCGCTCGCCGGCGATGATCTCGAACCGATCCGTCTCGCCCGCGAGCCGGCGCACGATGATCGGCTGGATGACGCCCTTCTCGCGGATCGAGGCCGCGAGGTCCTCAAGGTCCGTCTCCGCGAAACGGCGGCGCGGATTGGCGGCGGAGGGCTTCAGATGGGCGATCGGCGCGCGGCGCTGGCCGCGGGAGCGCTCCACCACCGCGGTCTCGTCGCCCACGTCGCCGATCAGGGCCGCAAGGCCGCGCCCGAGACGCGACCGCTGGGGCTCGTCCGCCATGTTCAGCTCTCCAAACGCAAAACGCGGCGCGTCAGGCCGCCCGCAGCGCGCGCTCGCGCTGGATGACTTCGGAGGCGAGCCTGAGATAGGCCTGCGATCCGGAGCATTTCAGATCGTACAGCAGCGCCGGCTTGCCGTAGGACGGCGCCTCCGACACCCGCACGTTGCGCGGGATCATGGTGTCGTACACCTTCGGTCCCATGAACTGGCGCACGTCCGCCACCACCTGGTTGGACAGGTTGTTGCGCGGGTCGAACATGGTCAGCACCACGCCGTGGATGGTGAGGTCCGGGTTCAGCGCGCCGCGCACCTGCTCCACCGTCTTCAGAAGCTGGCTCAGACCCTCCAGCGCGAAGAACTCGCACTGCAGCGGCACCACGATGGAGTCCGCTGCCGCCATGGCGTTGATGGTGAGCAGGTTGAGCGACGGCGGGCAATCGACCAGCACATAGGTGTAGGCCCGGCCGCCCACCTTGGCGTCGTGCAGCGCGGCGATGGCGTCGCGCAGCCGCAGCGCGCGGTCTTTCTCCGACGCGATCTCCAATTCCACGCCCAGCAGGTCCATGGTGGAGGGCGCGAGGTGCAGCCGGGGCACGGCGGTCTCGTGGATGGTCTCCGCCAGCGTCGCTTCGCCCACCAGCACGTCATAGGTGGAGATGCGGCGCGCGCGGCGATCGACGCCGAGCCCGGTGGAGGCGTTGCCCTGCGGGTCGAGGTCGATGATCAGCACGGTCTCGCCGATGGCGGCGAGCGCGGTGCCGAGGTTGATGGCGGTCGTGGTCTTGCCGACGCCGCCCTTCTGGTTGGCGAGGGTGAGGACGCGGGGGGCGGCGCCTTCGGGAAATGCGGAGGACAGCATGGGCGGAAGCTCCAGCGCGCGGGCGGGCGCGAAACCGATCAGCCGCTGCGCAGCTCGGACAGGCCCTCCACACGAATGACGCTGGCGGCGGGGTCGGTCCGGCTCGAATGAAACGATGCGTTAATGTTCCAGGATTCCTGCGCCTGGGTCAATTCATCGGCGGCCTTCTCGCCCTTCGGAAACAGGCCGACGGCGCCTGTTTTCAACAGCGGCGCCGCCAGACGCAGCAGATCGGACAGCGAAGCCAGCGCGCGGGCGCTCACCACGTCCGCGCGGGGGAGGGCGCCGCCGAGCGCCGCCTCCGCCCGCACGGCGTGCACCGTCACGGCCACGCCCATGGCGCGGGCGGCTTCGCGCAGGAACGCGGCCTTCTTCAGGTTGCTCTCGACCAGATGCACGTCCGTGCGCCCCGCGAGCCGGGCGGCCACCACCAGTCCTGGAAAGCCGCCGCCGGAGCCGAGATCGACCCAGACGCGCGCGTCCTTCGGCGCCAGCTCCACCAGCTGGGCGCTGTCGGCCACATGCCGGGTCCAGACCTGCGCCAGCGTGGTGGGCGCGACCAGATTGGTCTTGGCCTGCCAACGATCCAGCGCGGCCACCAGCGCGTCCAGCCGCGTCCATGTTTCACGTGAAACATCCATCAGCCGCGCCGCCGCCGCGCGGTCGGCTGCGCGCTGGGCCGGATCGAACCCCGCCATGCTCATGCTCTCCGGTTCACGCCGCCTGACCGGCGGTCTTGCGCGCTCGGGCCGCCACCAGCGTCAGCGCCGCCGGCGTCATGCCCTCGATGCGCCCGGCCTGCCCGAGCGTCCTCGGCCGGGCGGCCTCCAGCTTGGCCTTCAGCTCCGCCGACAGGCCGGGGAGGGCGGCGTAGTCCATGTCCGCCGGGATGCCGGCGGTCTCCTCCGCCCGGTAGCGCTGGATGTCCGCGTCCTGCCGGCCGAGATAGACCGCGTAGGACGCCTCGATTTCGAGCTGCGCCAAGGTCGCGGCGCCGAAGCGGGAAAGTTCCGGCCAGATGCCGGCGAGCCGGGTGACGTCCACGTCCGGCAGCGACAGCAGCTCGAAGGCGCTGCGGCGGCGGCCGTCGCGGTTGACGGCGACGCCGTGGGCGGCGGCCTCGTTGGGCGTGAGCGCGACCGAGCGGGCGAACGCCTCCGCCGCCGCCAGCGC
>NZ_JBHTMX010000184.1:0-5674 GCF_042679725.1 Methylopila musalis | reverse complement strand
CGCCGGCCCGTCGCCTCGCGCCCCCGCTGCGCCGGGAGGACCGGCCCGCGCCGGCGCCGCTGCCGCCCTTGCTCGAAAGCCTGTCGGAGGCCGACAAGGCGCTGCTGTTCGCCTGAGCGGCCTCTCGCTCCTGCCTGCGCCCTCACGCCCGTTCGCCGCGGCGCCTGACGTCGGAGGCTGGGCCGCTTGCGCAGGGAACGCGCGGCCCGTACATCTCGTTCGACCCGTCGAACGATCGTTCGTCGCAGCAAACGGAGCGGCGTGATGGCGCCTCGCGGACGGCTCGATCTGGACAGCGGCGCGCAGATCGTCTCGGGCCATCTCGGCAAGACGATCCAGCGCCTGCGTAAGGCTTACAATCTCTCGCTGTCGGAGCTCGCCGAGCAGTCCGGCGTCGCCAAGTCGATCATCAGCCAGATCGAGCGCAACGAGACCAATCCCACGCTCGCCACCATCTGGCGGCTGAGCCAGGCGCTCGACGTCTCGATCGACCGGGTGCTCGCCGCCGCCGAAGACGCGCCCTTCCTCGAGAAGCTGTCGCGCGCCGACACGCCGCTGATCGTGTCCGAAGACGGCAAGGTGCGCCTCGCCATCATCGGCTGGATCAAGACGGTCGAGTGGCTGCAGTGGTACGACGTGACCGCGGAGCCCGGCGGCGCGCTGGAGTCCGACGCCCACCAGCGCGGCTCGATCGAGTGCCTGTCGGTGCTGTCCGGCGAGGCCGAGGTGGAGGTCGCGGGCGTCGCGGAGCGGGTGCGCGCGGGGGAAACGCTGCGCTACCGCTGCGACAGCCCCCATGTGGTGCGCGCCATCGGGCCGGAGCCCCTGCGCGCCACCATGATCTGCATCATGAAAGCGGCCGTGATGGCCTAAAAGCGGGCGGCCTCGTAAGGCCGCCCACCCTCGTTTTCAGAGAAGGAAATCGCCGGCCGAGACCGAAGCGACGTTGTGCAGCTCGATCACGAAATCGGCGACGCGGTCGCCGTCCACATCGCCGAACAGGGTGGTGGAGCCGCCCGACGACGCCGCGTAGAGCTGGCCGGCGGCGCCGGTGAAGCCCTCGACCCAGACGAAGGACTGGCGACCGGTGGCGGTGACGTCGGCGTCCAGATAGCTGAGGCGGATGCGGTCGCCCTCGGAGGTCGAGAAGTCCGTGATCACGTCGTGGGCGGCGGCCGCGCTGTCGCTGATCGCGGCGTAGGAGAACAGGTCCGCCCCGAGGCCGCCCGTCAGCCGGTCCGCGCCCGAACCGCCGATGATGCGGTCGGCGCCGACGCCGCCGTCGAGGATGTCGTCGCCCGCGCCGCCGTTGATGAGATCGCGCCCGCCGCCGCCATGGATGGCGTTGACGCTGGCGTCGCCGGTGATGCGGTCATGGCCCGCGCCGCCGGTCACATTCTCGAACGCGCGGACGCCGCCGGTCCCGGTGGCGGCTCCCGTGTGCAGGTTGACATAGACCGAGCCGCGAAACCCGGCATAGCTCAGCGTGTCCGCGCCGTCGCCTCCAAGCGACAGCCCGTCGATGACCGAGCCGCGACGCAGCGCCAGCGTGTCGTCGCCGGAGCCGAACAGGATGGCGACGCCGTCGCCGCCGGCGATGAGGCCGCCATTGGCGATCGTGTCGCCCTGAGCGCTGACCAGCTTGATGGCGTAGCTCGACTCGCCGCGGATCGTGCCGAGGTTCGAGACATAGGTGGCGTAGGAGGCCTCGCCCTGGGAGCTGTCGTCGATGAGGACGCCGATGTCCTCGCCGACGATCTCGGCGCCGCGGAAGTTGCGGATCACGCCGCCGCCGGCCGCGATGCCTTCGGAGGTGTTGGGCAGCCCGTCGGAGCCCGTGCCGCCCGATCCCTCGCCGCGGATCGAGCCGTGGTTGTGGATCACGGCGCGGAAGTCGACGTCCACGCCGTCGCCGTCGCCGTCGTTCACGCCGTCCGGCCCGCCGCCGTCCTCGGCGCCCACCGTGGAGCCGTTGACGTCGGTTCCCTCGAGATCGCTGAACCGGCCGACGATGTCGCCGTAATTGTAGACGGTCGCGGTTCCGTCCGACCCGACGCCAGAGCCGTTGCGGCCGACGATCTCGCCGGAGTTCACCACCGTGACGGTGGTGTCCTCGTCGGCGTTCACGCCGTGGCGGTCGCCGCTGATGACGCCGCTCGCCGTGTTCGTCACCCGACCGATCGCGCCGGACTCGAACTGCACGCCGTCCGCCTTGCTCTGGTGGCCGTCATCCGAGCCGCCGGCGACGACGCCGGAGTTGGTCAGCGCGCTCCGGCCGCCGAAGCGCAGGCCGTCGTTCTCGTCCGAATCGATCAGCCCGGCGTTCGTGACGAAGGTCTGGAACGCGCCCGCCCCCGACGCCAGATCGAGGCCCTGGCCGGATCCGGCCTCGATGCGGCCCGTGGCGGCGTTCAGGATCGTGAGCGACCCGGAGGTGATCTCGTTCTGGATCTGCACCACGTCGTTCTCCGACGCGATCCGGCCCGAGTTCTCGATCGTCGCGGTGAACTCGGAGCCCACCGCCTTGCCGATGCGGATGGCGCGGCCGTCCTCGGCCTCGTTCAGCAGCGAGCCCTCGTTGACGATGCGCGCGCCGTTCACGGCGTCGCTGAACAGCACCGTCGGATCGTCGTCGCCGACGATGAAGTCCCCCAGAACGCGCAGCTCGTCCGCGCCCTTGATCTTCAGCGCGTCGTCGCGCGTTTCACCTGCGGCGACCGTGGTCGTGGTCATGGCGGCGAGCATCCCCGTTGTCGTCTGCCGCACGAAAGCTGCGGCGAAAGGCGGTGGACCCTAGGAGCGCTGCATGACGGCTGAGCGACAGCCGCCTCGAATGTGGTGCTCACATGCCACGGTTGCGGCGAAAGCGTGTCCGCGCCGCGCATCCCGATTGCCGAACGTCGGCGACGCACGCAGGCTCACGTCAAACGCCGTTCGCGCTTCGCGGGTGGTGGAGACCGGCCGCAGAGACCGGCGTCGCAGTTCGGGAAGAAGCGCATGTTCACCAATTCGATCCGTCGCTCCGCCGCGCCCGCTCTTGCGGCGCTGCTGCTCTCGGGCGTCGCGGGCTCCGCGCTCGCCGGCGCCTTCGCGCTGCGCGAGCAGAGCACCGTCGGGCAGGGCATGTCGTTCGCGGGCGTCGCGGCCGGCGGCGGCGATTCCATCTCCGGCATGTTCTGGAACCCGGCGCTCGTGAACCAGGTGGGGACGTTCCAGAGCGAGCAGCATGTCACCGGCGTGCTGCCCTCCTCCAAGATCAAGGCGGACGGGTCCACCAAGGCGGCGATCAACGCGATCACCGGCGGCCAGGGCGCGACCGGCGACAGCGGCGAGATCGGCCAGGGCGCCATTCTGGCGTCGGGCTACAACGCCTACCGCATCAACGACCGGGTGGCGGTGGGCCTTTCGGTGACCTCGCCCTTCGGCCTCGTGACCGATCCGCGCAAGGACTGGAGCGGCCAGTTTCTGGCGCGCTCGTCCAAGGTGCTCACCATCAACGCCACGCCCACCGTCGGCTACATCGTGAACGACTGGATCTCGGTCGCCGCCGGCCTGCAGGTGCAGTATTTCGACATCAGCCTGAAGCGCGCCACGCCGCTGCCGGCGCCGTTCACGCCGGGCAGCTTCCTGCCGGGCGCCGGCACCACGCGCCTGTCGGGCGACGACATCGGCTTCGGCTTCGTGGCCGGCCTCAACCTGAAGCCGTGGGACGGCGCCGATCTCGGCGTCGGCTACCGCTCCGCCACCAGCTACACGCTGAAGGGCAAGCTGCGGTCCAACACGCCGCTCGGCTCCAGCGTCCAGAACATCAAGGCCAAGGTCGACCTGCCGGACAGCGTGACGGTCGGCCTGCGTCAGCGGGTTTCGGACAGCTTCACCGCGCTGGTGGGCTTCGAATGGACCAACTGGGAGCAGTTCGACAGCTTCGCCGTGAAGAACCGCAACACCGGCGCCAAGGTCACCGACCTGCCGTTCCACTACAAGGACGGCTACTTCCTGTCGGTCGGCGGCGAGTACAAGGTGACCGAGGATCTGACGGCGCGCGCGGGCGTGGCCTACGAGTGGTCGCCCATCAACACCAAGAACCGCACCGTGCGCCTGCCGGACAACGACCGCTGGTGGCTCTCCGCCGGCGCGAGCTACGGCGTGACCGACCGCATCGGCGTGGACCTCGGCTATTCCTACGTGTTCGTGCCGGGCAAGACCCGCATCCGCGAGGAGTTCGCGCCCGGCCTGCCGTTCGACTTCCGCGGCACGTCCAAGTCCGACGTGCACATCGTCAGCGCCGCGGTGCGCTACGCCATCGGCTCGGAAGCCCCGCCGGCGCTCGTCACCAAGTACTGAGAGCAGGTCCGGACCGTTCGATCTCCGTCATGCCCGAGCTCGTCTCGAGCATCCACGACTTGAACGGTCGGGCGTCCGCCGAAGGGGAAGTCGTGGATACCCGCGCGAAGGCGCGGGCATGACGACATTCGAAGGTCGCGTGTCTCACGACATCCCGCATGACAGGTAGACCCAGCGCGTTCCACGCGCACGTGACGGCCGGCGCTCCATGGGCGCCGGCCGTTGTCGTTTTGGGGGCGTCAGAACGCGCCGGGGAAGCCGCCGCCGTCGATCAGCAGGTTCTGCCCGGTGACATAGCCGGCCTGCGCCGAGCACAGGAAGGCGCAGAGTTCGCCGAACTCCGCCGGCTCGCCGAAGCGGCGGGCGGGCACGGCGGCCATGCGGATCGCGGCCACCTCCTCCGGGGTCACGCCGCGCAAGGCCGCCTCCGCCGGGAAGCCGCCGCGCAGGCGGTCGGTGTCGAACATGCCCGGCAGGATGTTGTTGATGGTGACGTTGCGGTGCGCGACCGTGCGCGCCACCCCCGCCAGAAACGCGGTGAGCCCGGCCCGCGCCCCGCTCGACAGGTCGAGTCCCGAGATCGGCGCCTTCACCGACGCCGAGGTGATGTTCACGATGCGGCCGAAGCCGCGCTCGGCCATGCCGTCGATCACCTGCTGGATGAGTTCGATCGGCGTGACCATGTTGGCGACCACGCCCGCGAGCATGGCGTCCCGGTCCAGCGCGCGAAAATCCTTGCGCGGCGGGCCGGCGTTGTTGGTGACGAGGATGTCCGGCTCGGGGGCTGCGGCGAGCAGCGCCGCCTGCCCTTCCGGGGTCGCCACGTCGCCCACCACCGCGATCACCTCGGCGTCGGTGGCGTCGCGCAGCGCCGCGGCGGTGGCGTCGAGCCGGGCGGCGTCGCGGCCATTGACGACGACGCGGGCGCCCTCCCGCGCCAGCGCGTGGGCGCAGGCCCGGCCGAGGCCCTTGCTGGAGGCGCAGACGATGGCGGTGCGGCCGGCGATGCCGAGATCCATGGGCTCAGGCTCCGTGTGCGTGGCGGGTTAAGAACAGGGACGCCGGGTAACGCCCCGCAGAGCAAAAAGAAAGCCGGCGCGAGGCCGGCTTTCCCATTCGGGCGACGCGGGGTCGGGCGCGTCAGGCGTTCCCGCGGCGCTCCCGCATGAAGCGCTCGAACGCCTCGCGCTGGCGTACGTCGTCGAACGCGCCGCGCTCGGCGGCGAGATGGGCCTCGAAGGCCGCCGTGGCCTCGTCGACGGAGCGGCGTTCGGCGGCGAGGCGCTCCAGCTCGGCGGCGCGCCAGGCGTCGAACGCGGCGTTGCCGGTG
>NZ_JBHTMX010000183.1:0-5720 GCF_042679725.1 Methylopila musalis | reverse complement strand
CGGCTGCAGGGCCTCGCCGGCGCGGGGCTCGGGCTCGGCGCCGCGGCAGACGCCTTCGCCGCGCGGCTCGACGCCTTCGAGGCCGCGGGCCTGCCGGTGAACCGCATGCGCTTCTCCGCCCGCTTCGGCCGCCGGCTCGACTATTACACCGGCCTCGTGTTCGAGCTGTCGCAACCGGGGCAGGCCGAGGGGCCGCTCGCCGGCGGCGGACGCTACGACCGGCTGCTCTCCGCGCTCGGCGCCCCCTCCCCCGTGACCGGCGTCGGCTTCTCGCTCTGGCTCGACCGCTTCCCCGGAGCCGCCGCATGACCCGGCCGCTGATCCTCGCCGTTCCGTCCAAGGGCCGCCTGCAGGAGAACGCGCAGGCCTTCTTCGCCCGCGCAGGCCTGCACTTCACCCGGCCGAACGGCGCCCGCGATTACCGCGGCGGCATCGCCGACCTGCCGGAGGTGGAGATCGCCTATCTCTCCGCCTCCGACATCGCGAACCAGCTTGCGAGCGGCGGCGCGCATCTCGGCGTCACCGGCGAGGACCTGATCCGGGAGCAGATCCCCGACGCCGCGACGCGGGTGAAGCTGCTGCAGCCGCTGGGCTTCGGCCATGCGGACGTGGTGGTGGCGGCCCCGAAAGCGTGGATCGACGTCAACACCATGGCGGATCTCGACGATGTGGCGGCCGATCTCCAGCGCCGCCACGGCCGCCGGCTGCGGGTCGCGACCAAATACGTCAACCTGACCCACAGCTTCTTCGCCTGGAAGGACCGGGCCGACGGCCGCGGCCGCGCCGGCGTCTCCAACTACCGCATCGTGGAAAGCCTCGGCGCTACCGAAGGCGCGCCGGCGGCGGGCGCGGCCGACGTGATCGTGGACATCACCTCCACCGGCGCCACGCTCTCCGCCAACGCGCTGAAGATCCTCAGCGACGGCGTCATCCTGCGCAGCCAGGCCCATCTTGTGGCGGGGCTGTCCGCCGACTGGTCGGACGCGGCGCGCACCGCCGCCCGCGTGATCCTGACCCGCATCGCGGCCGAGGTGCGGGCGCGGGAGATCCGCGAGGTGCGGGCGCGCTTCGACGCCGGCGTGGAGCGGGTGCTGGTGGACGTGGCGGCGCGGTTCGACGCCCGCGCGCCGTTCGGGCCGCCCGCGCCCGGAACGCCGCTGACGCTGCACGCGCCGAAGAAGGCGCTGTTCCCGCTGATCGACGCGCTCACCGCCGCGGGCGCCGGCACGATCACGGTCGCGACGCTCGAGGACGTGTTCGAGCCGAACCCGCCGCTGGTGGCGGCCCTGTTCGACGCGCTGCCGCGCGGAAACTGACGGAAAACAGACGCACAAAAGAAAAAGGCGGAACCGCCTCGGGGGGAGCGGTTCCGCCTCTGCGCAAGACGCGCCGGTCGGGGGGGCCGGCGGCCTTTTGGAAGGCTCGTTACGAGCTTTCAGCTAACAAACGCGGGGGCGCCGGTTCGGTTCCGGCTCCCATCCGTTTTTCTGCGTAATTTTTTTCAGCGCACCGGCGGGGCCGCGCCGAGGCGGCTTTCGAGGAAGGCGATGGCGCGGTCCCAGGCGAGTTCGGCCGGGCGGCGGGCGTAGGTCTCGGGCTTGTCCGCGTCCTCGAAGCCGTGGGCGACGCCCTCGTAGAGGAACAGCTCGAACGTCTTCTCGCCGGACTCGAGCGCCGCCTTGAAGGCCGGGATGGTGGCGGTCACCTCGCCGGCGAGGCCGGCGTAATGCAGCTGCAGCGCGGCCTTGGCCGCCGACGCCTCGTCCGCCGTGCCCCGGCCGTCATAGGCGACCACCGCCTTCAGCGGCTTCGCCATGGCGGCGAGGCGCAGCGCGCCGTCCCCGCCCCGGCCGAAGCCCAGCACGCCGACGTCGCCCTTCGATTCGAGATGGTGCGCGAGATAGGCGACCGTGCGGGCGAGCGTCTCGTCGGCGTTTTCCGGCGGCGCCTCGACGCCGAGCGCCAGAAAGCCCGCGACCGCGAGCCGGCGCGTCACGTCCTCCCGGTGGGGGGTGAGCCCGTCAGCGTCCGGCAGGATCAGCACCGCCGGGCGCTTGGTCTCGGTCCGGCCGCGCGCCAGCAGGCCCGCGATCCCGGCCTGTTCGGCGGTGACGCGCTCGATGTTCAGCCGTCGGTCGTCGGGCGCCACCACCGCCGCGGTCGCCGGCGCGATTCCGGCGCCCGCGGCGCAGAGCCCCAGCGCGCCTGCGAGCACACTGCGACGGTCCGGGCCTTCAGCGACGGGAGCGGACGCGCCGGCGCGGCGCGGGGGCAGGACGATCATCGCGGAATCCCCGAATGGCGGACTGATAAGTCCCGCCAGCCTACACGACCGGCGCGCAGCGGCGCCGTCACGGAGCCGTCACCGCGGCGGCTGCACCGAGCGCGCCACCGCCTCGAACTCGGCGCGGCGGCGGTCGAACTGCTCCTTCGCGGTGACGCAGACCACGGTGGTGCGCCCGCGCGGGGTGTCCAGCAGCACGAAATAGGACCGCGCGTTGACGTTGGCCGGCGGCTGGCCTTCCGCGGGCTTGATGTCGCCGACCACCGCCGCGCCCGCGAGGCCCGCCTGCTCGAACGGCTCCACGCTCACCACGTCGTAATAGAGCGCGAGCGTCGCCCGGATGAGGTCGTTCCACTCCTTCTTGGCGGTGAAGGCGTTGATCTGGTCCTGGGTCAGGCCGGCGTTCTGCGGGCTTTCCTGAAAGCCGACGCGGCAGCCGGGCTCGGACGGATCGGGCTTGCGGATGTCGAAGGCCGCGGCGTAGCGCTGGCCGGCGTCGGAGCGGTGGACCTCGTAGCCCGGCGGCGGCTCCAGCGTGAGCCCGGTGGCCTCGTCGCGCGTGGGCTCGCCGAGCGCCGGGCCGCACAGCAGCGCGCCGGCGGCCAGAAGACCTGCGCGAAGAAGTCGAACCGTCATGACATGCTCCGCGATTGCGCGCGCCGACCTCCGACGCCCGTCGCGCGGCAGTCTAGCGGCGGCCTGCGTCCGCGCAATGCGCCGCAGGACGAAGCGGATCGCGAGGCCGCGCCGTCGCCTTGGGAAACCGAAAACCCGGCCTTAAGGGGCCGGGCTTTCTCTGTCGTGCGCTCGGGGCCTGCTCAGGCCTGGACGGGGGCAAGCCCGCCGGCCGGCGCCGGCTGCGGCGCCGCGGCCTCCTCCGGCGCGACGCGGGCGACCGAGCGGCGCTCGGCGTCGATGCGGTCGATCAGGAAGAACGCCCGCTCGGCGCTGCCGAGCAGCGCCAGCACGGCGCCGCGCTCCGCCCATTCGATCTCGGTGGTGGCGCGCAGGGTCTTCTCCCGCATCTCCAGCAGGAACGCCTCGCCGTCCCTCAGCGCGGCGGAGGGCGCCCCGTCGGCGCGCGCGGCGAGGATCGGCGCCATCGCGCCCTCCACCCGGGCGAGCATGGCGTCCACGATCTCCCGGCCGGCGGCGGAGAAGGGCTCGCGCTTCACGCGCCGGGCGATCTGGTGGAGCGTCTCGCCGAGGCTCGCGGTGAAGTCCTCCTCCTCGATCAGGCTCGCCAGCAGGTCGCTGCGGCCGTAGCCGAGCTCGGGCCGGAACATGGCGGAGGTGTAGCGGCGGATCTCCCGGTTCAGGATGTCCATGGCGGCGGCGTGCTCCTCCACGTCGTCCGGGGCGTTTTCGGCGCCGCGGGCGATGTCGATGAAGCGGGAGGCGGCCTGGAGATAGCGCCCCGTCTCCGCCTGCACCGCGGGCAGGCCCGTGGACAGCGCGCCGTCATGGCGCGGATCGAGGAACTTCGGCTGGCTGTAGTCCTCGACGTCGTCGGCCGAGGTCTGGCCGACCCGCGACAGCACCCGCTCGAACACGCCGATGAAGGGGAACAGCAGCGCGGTGTTGAAGATGTTGAACACGGTGGAGTAGACGCCGACCGCGATCGGCACCAGCGGATAGCTCACCTCGCCGTTGGCGGCGGTGCTCGGCGCGCCCGGATCGCCGATGAAATAGACCAGAAGCTCGCAGGCGAGCGGGAACAGAGGCAGCATCACCGCCACGCCGATGAAGTTGAACGAGATGTGGGCGTAGGCCGCGCGCTTGGCGTTCTTCGACAGGTTCAGCGAGGCGATGAAGGAGGTGATGGTGGTGCCGAGATCGGCGCCGAGCGAGAAGGCGAGCGCCGTCTGCCAGTCCAGCACGCCCGAGGCGCCGAGGCCCATGACGATGCCGATGGTGGCGGAGGAGGAGTGGATCATCGCGGTGATCAGCGCGGCGGTGATCACGCAGCGCAGGATGCCGCCATAGGTGTCGGCGTTCAGCGTCGAGATGATCTCCATCACCTCGGGAATGTTGCGCAGCGGCTTGAGGCCGCCGGTCATCATGGACAGGCCGTAGAAGATCAGCGCGAAGCCCATGACCGCGAGCGCCACGTTGCGCACGGTGTCCTTCTTGGCGAACACGTAGACCAGCGCCGCGAAGCCCGCGACCAGCAGGCCGTAGAGCCCGAGCGGCAGCGCGATCAGCGTGTTGGTCAGCGTGGTGCCGATGTTGGCGCCCATGATGACGCTGATCGCCGGGCGCAGCCCCATGACGCCGGCGTTGACGAGGCCGACCACCATCACGGTCATGGCGGTGGAGGACTGGATGACGCCCGTGATCAGCGTGCCCGCGGCGAGGCCCTTGATGGGCGTGCCCGCGACCCGGCCGAGCACCGAACGCATGCGGTTCACCGCCAGCGACTGGATGCCGTTCGACATGAACTCCAGCCCCAGCATGAAGATGCCGAGGCCGCCGATCACCGGAACGATGATGTCCTTGAAGATGTCCATGGAGCTGTCCCCCAAGCGCCGACGGCGCGTTCGGGGACAGCCCTAATTACCTTTGCATTCACATTTGTGACGTCGTGGCCGGGACACTCAAAGCTCGGACCGTGCGGGACGCCCTGGCGCTCAGCGCCCCTGCGGCGCGGCGGCGGCCCGGGCGGCGGCGGCGTCGTTCTGGTTGGCGGGCCGCGCGGGACGGCACATGCGGGGGAGCGCGCCGCGGCGCGGGGCCTCTCCGCCGCTCGCGGCCATGGCGACCTCGTGCTCCATCAGGTCGCCGAGGCGGCCGGAGGCGTAGGCCGCGCGGATGTCTTCAAGCAAGGTCATGGCCGCGCCCCCGTCTTCGTCTTGTAGGGATCGAGCTTTCCGGCGAAACGCTGGGCCCGCACCAGAAGTTCCTCGCCGCGATGCTGGGCGACGAGCGTGTAGGCCACGTCCGCCACCTGCCAGTGGGCGGCCTGTGCGCCGTCCTCCATCGCGCGCAGCACCGGCGCCTCCATGCCGAACACGCCGGGGCGCACCGCATAGAACGAGATCAGGCCGAGATCGGGCGTCTCGATCGCCATCTGCAGGCTCGGCCCGTACTTGGACGGGAACACCTGCGCATCGACGATCTTCCAGTCGCGCGGCAGCTTCGGCACCACGATGGCGGTGGCGGCGCGGATCTCGTCGCGGTCGAACTCGGGCGTCTCCACCTGCGAGCGCATCTGGGCCCGGAGCAGCGCCGTGCGGTGGGACATGACCGCGTCGGCCACGTAAGCCGGGGCCTGGGGATAGGCGAACACCGAGCCGATCAGCAGCGGCCCGAGCGCCGCGTTCGCGGCCCAGCCCGCGCCCACCAGCAGCACGGCCGCGGCCGCCCGCTTCAGACCCACCACCATCCGCGCCCGCGCCCGGGACTCCTGCAGCCGGCGCGCCAAACGCTCCGTGCG
>NZ_JBHTMX010000181.1:0-5761 GCF_042679725.1 Methylopila musalis | reverse complement strand
CGCGGCCGGGCCGGACCGGCCGCTGGCGGTCGTCCACGCCCGGGATGCGGCGTCGGCCGAGCGCGCCGCCCATGCGGTGCGCGCCGCCTACCGGCTCGGCGACGGGGTCTCGCCTCCGCCGCTGATCCACGAGACACTCGGCTGACGGCGACAAAAGGGGGATCTGCGATGGCTCAGGTGACGGTGATCGATCATCCGCTGGTGCGGCATAAGCTGTCGCTGATGCGCGACCGGGAGCGCTCCACCGGCGAGTTCCGCACGCTGCTGCGGGAGATCGCCCTGTTGCTGGCCTATGAGGTGACGCGCGACCTGCCGGTGGAGCTGGTCGACATCGAGACGCCGCTGCAGGCCATGAAGGCCCCGAAGATTTCCGGCAAGAAGCTGGTCTTCGCCTCGATCCTGCGCGCCGGCAACGGGCTGGTGGACGGCATGCTCGATCTGGTGCCCTCCGCCCGCGTGGCCCATGTGGGCCTCTACCGCGACCACGACACGCTCGAGGCGGTGCAGTATTTCTTCAAGGCCCCCGGCGATCTGGGCGACCGGCTGGTGATCGCGGTCGATCCCATGCTCGCCACCGGCAATTCGGTGGTCGCCGCGGTCGATCTGCTGAAGCAGGCGGGCGCGAAGGACCTGCGCTTTCTCTGCCTGCTGGCGGCGCCCGAAGGGATCACACGCTTCACTGAGGCCCATCCCGACGTGCCGCTGTTCACCGCGGCGATCGACGAGCGGCTGAACGACAAGGGCTACATCGTCCCCGGCCTCGGCGACGCCGGCGACCGGCTCTACGGCACGAAGTGAGCCAAGGGCGGGCGTAAGGCCGGCGCTGGGCCGGAAGAGGGTCTGCGGGTGCGGGAGCCCGCGTGGCCCCCTCGCCGTCATGCCCGGCGAAGGCCGGGCATCCACGACTTGGACGTTTCAGCTTTCGCCCGGCCCAAGTCGTGGATGCCCGAGACAAGCTCGGGCATGACGGGTGAGGAACCTGCGCCGGCCGCGCCCGAAAGCCCCGGCAGGACGCGGCTCAGGCCGCTTCCTGATGCGCCGTTTCGGCGATGCGCACGATGTCGGACATGATCGAGGTCAGGTCGAAGTTCTTCGGCGTGTAGACCGCCGTCACGCCCATGGCCTTGAGCTGCGTCTCGTCCTCGGGCGGGATGATGCCGCCGACGATCACCGGCACGTCGTCCAGCCCCTCCTTGCGCATGCGCTCCAGCACGTCGCGCACCAGCGGCACGTGGCTGCCGGACAGGATCGACAGGCCGACCACGTGCACGCCCTCCTCGAGCGCGGCGTTCACGATCTCGGCCGGCGTCAGGCGGATGCCCTCGTAGACCACCTCGAAGCCGCAATCGCGGGCGCGCACCGCGATCTGCTCGGCGCCGTTGGAGTGGCCGTCGAGGCCGGGCTTGCCCACCAGCAGCTTGAGACGGCGCCCGAGACGGGTGGAGGCGGCCTCCACCTCCCCGCGCACGCGGGCGATGTCGTCGCCGCCGGCCTCCGCCCGCACCGAGCGGCCGACGCCGGTCGGGGCGCGGAACTCGCCGAAGATCTCGCGCAGGGTCGCGCCCCATTCGCCGGTGGTGACGCCGGCCTTCGCCGCGGCGATGGACGGCTCCATGATGTTGCGGTCCTCCTTGGCGGCGGCGGCGAGGTCGGCCAGCGCCTTCTCGACCGCCTTCGGGTCGCGCTGGGCGCGCCAGGCGTTCAGGCGCTCGATCGCCTCCACGCCCACGCTTTCCGGCACCACCTGGATCGCGCCGGACCCGGTGGAGAGCGGCGACGGCTCGGTCTCCTTCCAGCGGTTGACGCCGACCACGATCTGCTCGCCGCTCTCGATGGCGGCGAGGCGGCGGGCGTTTGACTCCACCAGCCGGCCCTTCATGTAGCCGGACTGCACCGCCGCGATCGCGCCGCCCATCTCGTCGATGCGGGCGAGCTCGGCGCGCGCCTCGTCCTTCAGCTGCTCCACCTTGGCGTTCATCACCGCGGAGCCGTTGAAGATGTCGGCGTAGTCGAGAATGTCGGTCTCATAGGCCAGGATCTGCTGTGCGCGCAGCGACCACTGCTGGTCCCACGGCCGCGGCAGGCCGAGCGCCTCGTTCCAGGCCGGAAGCTGCACCGCGCGGGCGCGGGCGTCCTTCGACAGCGTCACGGCCAGCGTCTGCAGCAGGATGCGGTAGACGTTGTTCTCGGGCTGCGGCTCGGTCAGGCCGAGCGAGTTCACCTGCACGCCGTAGCGGAAGCGGCGGGACTTGGCGTCCGTCACGCCGTAGCGCTTGGCGGTGATCTCGTCCCAGAGATCTACGAAGGCGCGCATCTTGGCGATTTCGGTGATGAACTTCATGCCCGCGTTCACGAAGAACGAGATGCGCTGCACCGTCTGGGAGAAGGACTCCTCGGTCGGGTTGGTCTCCTTCACCTCGTCCAGCACGGCGATCGCGGTCGCAAGCGCGTAGGCGAGCTCCTGCACCGGCGTCGCCCCGGCCTCCTGCAGGTGGTAGGAGCAGACGTTCATCGGGTTCCACTTCGGCATTTCCGTCGTGGTGAACAGGATGACGTCGCGGATCAGCCGGAGCGACGGCGCCGGCGGGAACACATAGGTTCCGCGCGACAGATACTCCTTGATGATGTCGTTCTGGGTGGTGCCGTTCAGCCTGGACCGGTCCGCGCCCTGCTCCTCCGCCTGCGCCACGTACAGCGACAGCAGCCAGGCCGCCGTGGCGTTGATGGTCATGGAGGTGTTCATCTGCTCGAGCGGGATGCCGTCGAACAGGGTGCGCATGTCGCCGAGATGGGACAGCGGCACGCCGACCTTGCCCACCTCGCCCCGCGACAGCACGTGGTCGGGATCGTAGCCCGTCTGGGTCGGCAGGTCGAAGGCGACGGACAGTCCGGTCTGGCCCTTCGCCAGGTTGGACTTGTAAAGCTTGTTCGACTCCACGGGCGAGGAATGGCCCGCATAGGTCCGGAACAGCCAGGGTTTGTCGGCCATGTCAGCTCGCCTCGCGCAATCGCGGGCGGCGTTCTCCGCCCGCGCCAGTGTTTAGCCGACCGATGCTGCGTCGCAATGAGCCGATCGTCGAGGGGTTCTAACGTCAGGCCCGTCGAAACAGGCCGATGATCAGCAGCAGCACGATCGCGCCGATGGTGGCGCCGATGATCTGGCCGAGCACGCCGGGGCCGACGAAGATCCCGAGCTGCGCCAGCAGCCATGCGCCGACCACCGCGCCGATGACGCCGACCACGATGTTGCCGAGAATGCCGAGACCGTAGCCGCGCACGATCAGCCCTGCGAGCCACCCGGCGACGCCGCCGATGATCAGGATGGCGAGAATGCCGTAACCGGCGAACACTTCCATGGCGGAGCCCTCCGAAGGGGCGCCGCGCGGGACCCTTTCCCGCGCCGCAGCGCCCACCCGACCAAAGATGGAGCGCGATTTCGTTCCGGCCATCTCGCGCCGCAGCATGAGGCCATCGTCGCATTGCGTCGGTTCGCGGCCCCGTCATAGTGCCGCGACCAAACGTCACTTTCTCCAAAGATCACGAAGGTTCGCCCGCCATGGCTTCGACGGAAGAACGGAAAGACCTGTACGAACTCGGCGAGATCCCGCCGCTCGGCCATGTGCCCGCCAACATGTACGCCTGGGTGGTGCGCAAGGAGCGCCACGGGCCGCCGGAAAGCGCCAACGAGGTGGAGGTCGTTCCGACCTGGGAGATCGGCGATGACGAGGTGCTGGTCTACGTCATGGCCGCGGGCGTGAACTACAACCACGTCTGGGCCTCGCTCGGCGAGCCGATCTCCCCCATCGACGCGCACAAGATCCCGATCCACATCGGCGGCTCGGACGCCTCGGGCATTGTGTGGGCGGTCGGCCGCAAGGTCACCCGCTGGAAGGTGGGCGACGAGGTCATCATCCACTGCAACCAGGACGACGGCGACGACGAGGAGTGCAACGGCGGCGATCCGATGTTCTCCTCCAGCCAGCGCATCTGGGGCTACGAGACGCCGGACGGCTCCTTCGCCCAGTTCTGCCGGGTGCAGTCGCGCCAGCTCATGGAGCGGCCGAAGCATCTGACCTGGGAGGAGGCCGCCTGCTACACGCTGACGCTCGCCACCGCCTACCGCATGCTGTTCGGCCATGCGCCGCACGCGCTGAAGCCCTCCGACAACGTGCTGGTGTGGGGCGCCTCGGGCGGCCTCGGCGTGTTCGCGGTGCAGCTCATCAAGCAGTCGGGCGCCAACGCCATCGGCGTGATCTCCGACGAGTCGAAGCGCGACTATGTGATGAGCCTCGGCGCCAAGGGCGTCATCAACCGCAAGGACTTCGACTGCTGGGGCCAGATGCCCAAGGTCAACAGCCCCGAATACAACACGTGGGTGAAGAGCGCCCGCGCCTTCGGCAAGGCGATCTGGGAGATCACCGGCAAGGGCGTCGACGTGGACATGGTGTTCGAGCATCCGGGCGAGGCCACCTTCCCGGTGTCCTGCCTCGTGGTGAAGCGCGGCGGCATGGTGGTGTTCTGCGCCGGCACCTCCGGCTTCAACATCACCTTCGACGCCCGCTACGTCTGGATGCGGCAGAAGCGCATCCAGGGCTCGCATTTCGCCCATCTGAAGCAGGCTTCGGCCGCTAACAAGTTCGTGCTCGACGGACGGGTGGACCCCTGCATGTCGGAGGTGTTCACCTGGGCGGACATTCCGCTGGCGCACACCAAGATGTGGAAGAACCAGCACGCTCCGGGCAATATGGCGGTTCTGGTCAACGCGCAGCGCCCCGGCCTGCGCACCGTGGACGAGGTGCGCGCCGGGGGAACCGTGCCGGCCAAGGCCGCGGTCCCCGCGTAAAGGACAGTCGATGCAGCGCTACGTTCGGGCGAAGCTCCATGGGATCCGCGTCACAGGCGCGGATCTCAACTACCACGGCTCGATCACCATCGACGCCGAGCTCTGCCGCGAGGCCGGGCTGGAGCCGCTCGAATTCGTGGAGATCTGGAACAAGAACTCCGGCGCCCGCATCGCAACGTATGTGCTTTACGGCGAAGCCGGTTCGCGCTGCTGCATCCTGAACGGGGCGGCGGCGCGCACCTGCCAGGTGGGCGACGAGGTCATCATCGCCTCCTCCGAATGGGGCTCGTTCGACGACATCGCCGCGCTGAGCCCGAAGGTGCTGACCTTCAAGGACGGCAACGCGATCGACGAGCGCATCGTCTACCGGGTGTTCCGCAACGCCCGCGGCGAGTTCGACATGGCGATCGAAACCGACGCCGGCGCACCGCTGGACGTGAGCAGCCTCGTCGGCGGCTGAGAGCCTGTTTGAGAATGACTCAGGCCGCGCGATCGAAGCGCTCGCCATGCCCGCGCTCTGCGCATGTGTCCACGACGTGTCTCGAAACGAGAGCGTCCGGGCCTCAGTCGTGGATGCCCGAGATACACTCGGGCATGACGGCATGACGGACGTTCCGAACGAACTCTGAGGCATTCGTTTCCGGCGTTGCGATCGACGCCCGGCCCCGCGCCGGGCGTTTCGCGTTTCGGCGCGGCTTGATCGCGCCGCGCCGCTCGTCCATCACCGCGGGACACTGATCCTGCGTGAGGCCGAGCCCCAATGACCGACGCCGGCGCCCCCTCCCCGTCCGCCTTCGACGCCGCGCTTCAGCGCGACAGCATCGTCGCCGTCTCTACCGCGCCCGGCCGGGCGGCGATCGCGGTGGTGCGCCTGTCCGGGCCGCAGGCGGGGCCGGCGCTCGACGCGCTGGCGGGGGA
>NZ_JBHTMX010000180.1:0-5828 GCF_042679725.1 Methylopila musalis | reverse complement strand
CGTCGGCGCGCCGGTGGCGAGCGTGTCCCACGCGCCGAGATCGAACCGGCCGTCGGGCGCGCCCTTGGACGAGCGCGCGAAGGCCTCCGCCACCGGCTGATGGGCGGCGGCGAGCGCGCTGACCGCCGCCACGCCGTTGTCCCGCACCCGGGCGGCAATGGCGCTGGCGCGGTTGAGGCACACGAGAATCGTCGGCGGATCGTCGGTGACGCTCGCGACCGCGGTCGCGGTTGCGCCGTGGCGCCCCGCCGGCCCGTCGGTCGTGACCACGTGGACCGCCATGGGCACCCCGGCCATGGCCTGGCGGAAGGCGGCTCCGTCCAAGCCGGGCAGGATCACGGATGCGGTCACGCGTCGGAACTCCGTCCTCGTCCCGCGGCGCGGAACCTCGCGCGCCCCGGTCCTTCGGAGCGGCGGCCTCTCATAGCCGCATATGACGCCGCCGTCAGCGCGCCGTTGCGGGCGCCTGTCCCGCGGCCCTATGGTCGCGGTCCCATCCGCCGGAGGCGCCCGCGCCCATGCAGACCTTCTACGTCCAGATCAAGTGCCAGCTCGGGCGCACCTACGAGACCGCGCAGCACCTCGCCGACCTCGAGCTGCATTCGGAGATCTACTCCACCGCCGGCGACTACGATCTGATCGTGAAGTACCACGTGGAGGACGGCGTGGACGTGGGCCACTTCGTCAGCCGCAACGTCCAGACAGCGCCCGGCGTGCGCGACACCTACACCCTGATCACCTACAAGGCGTTCTGACGGCCTTACGAGCGGGGACGCCGGCGTTCCGCGGTCTGCGGGCGCCGGTCCTGCAGCGGCAGGGTGACGATGCGCACGCCCGTGTCCTCGGGGTCGATGCGCACCTCGAAGCCGAGCGACCGGCACATGGCGAGCATGGCGCCGTTCTCCGCCAGCACCTGCCCGGTGACGCAGCGCAGGCGCTCGTCGCGGGCGCGCTCGATCATCTGGGTCATCAGCCGCCAGCCGAGGCCCCGGCCCTTGTGGTCGGAGCTGAGCAGGATGGCGTATTCGCCCTCCCGCCCGTCCGCGTCGGCGTGAAGCTGGACGAGCCCCACCACCTTGCCCGCCGCGTCGATCGCCAGCAGCACCATGGTGCGGGCGTAGTCGATCTGCGTCAGGCGGGCGATGAAGGCGCGCGGCACCTCCTTCACCGGCGTGAAGAAGCGCTGGCGCAGATCGTCCGGCTCCACCGCGCGGAAGAAGGCGGCCACCTCGGGCTCGTCCTCCGGCCGCACGGGGCGGATCTCCAGCGAGGAGCCGTCGGAGAGCGTCTCCCGCGTCTCGAACTCCTTCGGATAGGGCCGGATCGCGAGGCGCAGGTTGGCGGGGCCGGGGCGCAGGTTGCGCGGCGCCATGCGCACCCGGGCGCGGGCGTCGAGCGTCACCACGCCGCGCGGCGTCGCCAGCAGCGGGTTGACGTCGAGCTCGCCGATCTCGGGCATGTCCTGCGCGAGCTGGGCGAGCTTCACCAGAGTGAGGGCGATGGCGTCCACGTCCACCGCCGGAACGCCCTCGTAGCCGTTGAGCAGCGCGCCGATCCGGGTGCGGGCGATCAGGTCGCGGGCGAGGCCCATGTGCAGCGGCGGCAAGGCGAGCGCCACGTCGCGCACGATCTCCACCGCGCCGCCGCCCGCGCCGAAGGCGATGACGGGGCCGAAGGTGCGGTCGTCGTAAAGGCCGGCGAACAGCTCGATCCCGTCCTGCGGCCGCACATGGGGCTGCACCAGCAGGCCCTCGATCCGGGCGTCGGGCGCGCGCTCCGCCACGCGGGCGAGCATGGCGACCGCCGCCTCCTCCACCGCGGCTTGCGAATCGAGCGCGAGACGCACGCCCCCCACCGCCGCCTTGTGGGACAGATCCTCGGAGACGATCTTCAGCACCGCCGCGCCGCCGGTGGACAGGAAGGCCGCCGCCGCCTCCGCCGCGGCCTTCGGCGTGTCCACCACCGCGTGGGGCAGCACGGGGATGTCGTAGGCCCTGAGCACCTCGGCCACGTCGGTCGGCGACAGCCACTCGCGCGCGGACCCGAGCGCGAAGTTCAGCGCCTCCCGCGCCCGCGCCGGTTCGGGCGCGAAATCGTCCGGCAGCGAGGGCGGCGTCTCCACCAGCGCAGCCTGCGCCTCCACATGACGCACCAGATGCATCAGGCCCGCGAGCGCGCTTTCCGGCGTGCGGAAGAACGGGATGTGCGCCTGCTCCAGCACCCGCCGGGAGCCGGCGTCGGAGCCGAGGAAGGCCGCGAAGACGGGCTTCGGCGGGTAGACCCGGCTGCGCCCGCGCCGGGCGCTCGCCGCCACCGCCTGGGCGCAGGCCACCGGCTCGGACAGGGTGGTGGGCGCATGCACCACCAGCGCCGCGTCCACGCCCTTGTCGGCCAGCGCCGCGTCGAGCGCGGCCTCGTAGCGGGCCGGGGTGGCGTCGCCGGCGAGATCGACGGGATTGGCGCGTGACCAGTCGCAGGCGAGCGCCACGTCGAGCGCCTCGACCGTCGCCGGCCCGAGCGTCGCCGGCACGCCGCCGAGATCGATCAGCCGGTCCACCGCCAGCACGCCGAGGCCGCCGCCGTTGGTGACGATGGCGATGCGCTTGCCGGACAGCGGCGACACATGCGCCAGCGTCTCCAGCGCCGCGAACAGGTCGGCGAGATCGGAGACCCGGAGCAGGCCCGCCCGGCGGAAGGCGGCGTCATAGGCGGCGTCCGAGGTGGCGAGCGCGCCGCTGTGGGTGGCGGCCGCCTTGGCGCCCGCCGCGTGGCGGCCGCCCTTCATCACCACCACGGGCTTGGCGCGGGCGGCGGCGCGCGCCGCCGACAGGAAGCGCGGCGCGTCGGTGACGGCGTTCACGTAGAGCACAATCGCGCGGGTGCGCCGGTCGGTGGCGAAGTGGTCGAGCAGGTCGTCCACGTCCACATCCGCCATGTCGCCGAAGGAGACGACGCCCGAGAAGCCGATGCCCCGCGCGCCCGCCCAGTCGATGACCGCCGACACCACGCCGCCGGACTGGAACAGCCGCACGATGTCGCCCGGCGCGGCGTGGGGCGCGAAGCTGGCGTTAAGGCCCACATGGGGGCTCAGCACGCCGAGGCAGCCGGGGCCGATCAGCCGCATGCCGTGACGGCGCGCGGCGGTCTCCGCCTCGTCGCGCAGCGACCCGGGGCCGAAGCCGAGCCCCTTGGTCACCACCACCGCGGCGCGGGCGCCGGCCGCCCCGGCCGCGTCGAGCACGCCCGGCACGGCGTTGGGCGGCGCCGTCACCACCACGAGGTCGGGCGTTTCCGGCAGGGAGGCGAAATCCGGCGCGGACGCGATGCCGTCGATCTCGGCGTGGTCCAGATTGACGAGGCGGATCGGCCCCGAGAAGCCGCCGTCCTTCAGCTTGGCGAGCACCGCCCGCCCGACGCTGCCCGGCCGCGGGCTGCCCCCGGCGAGGGCGACCGCGCGGGGCGCGAAGACGGCGTCGAGATTGCGGGTCGACATGGGCGTTCGGGAGCTCCCAGCGTGACGCGACCCTACCCTTGAACCGCGCAGGCCGCACCCGTCTTTCGCGCGGGCCCCGACCTCGCCCGTCAGCCGATGGCGCGGGACGCCTCCTGCACCTGCCGGGTGGCGGCGTCGATCGCGCCGGCGGCGGCGGCGATCTCGCTCAGGCTGCGGGTGACGCTCTCGGAGGAGCCGGCCGCCTGGCTCATGCCGACGGACATGTGGCGCGTCACCACCGACTGCTCCTCCACCGCCGCGGCGATGCCGCCCGAGGCCTGATGGATGCGGTTGATCAGCGCGACGACGTCGTTGATCGCGCCGACCACGCTGGAGGTGGAGCCCTGCACCGTGGTCACGTTGCTCGAGATCACGTCGGTGGCGGTCGCGGTCTGGGCCGCGAGCGTCTTGACCTCGTTCGCGACCACGGCAAAGCCGCGCCCGGCCTCGCCGGCGCGGGCGGCTTCGATGGTGGCGTTGAGCGCCAGAAGGTTGGTCTGCGAGGCGATGTCGCGGATGACGTTGGTGATGGAGCCGATCTCCGCCACGGAGGCTTCGAGGCTGCGCACGCGGCCAGACGCGGCGGCGACCACCTCCACCGCCTCCCGCGTGGTGGCGAGCGCCACGTCGAGCTGGCGGCTGATTTCCTCGATCGACATGGAGAGTTCGGCCGCGCCCTGCGCGACGCTCTGCGCGCCGGCGAAGGCGCCCTCGGCCGCGTCGGCGGCGTTCGCCGCCTCCCGGCTGGTCTGCCCCACCCGCTCGCCGATGCGGGCGAGTTCGCCGTCGATCTCGGTCCTCAGCCGCGCGCGGCGATGGCTCTCGTCATGGGCGGCGGTGACGTTGATCGCGAACTTCACCACGCCGACGACGGCGCCCTGCTCGTCCATGATCGGATTGTAGGTCGCCTGCAGCCAGACCTCACCGCCGGACTTGGAGCGGCGGCGGAACTCGCCGCTCTTGAACCGCCCCTCGCGCAGCTCCCGCCAGAAGGCGCGGTGCTCCTCCGTGTCCGCCTGCTCCGGCCAGACGAACAGGCTGTGATGGCGGCCGACGATCTCGTCCAGCCGATACCCGGTGGCCGCGAGAAAGTTCTCGTTGGCGTCGACGATCTCGCCCTCGGGCGTGAACTGGATCACCGCCTGCGAGCGGCGGATCGCCTCCACCTGCGCCGCGTCGAACGCGGCCTTGCGGCGCGCCTCGCGCGTCTCCGCCGCAAGCGTCGCGTAGCTGCGGCCGACGAGGTCCCGGCTGGCGCCGAACAGGTCGAAGAAATTCGCGTTGCCCGCCCGGATGACGCCCCCGGCGTCGCACTCCGCCCAGACGCCTGAACGGCTCAGCTCCTCGAAACGGGCCTGCGCGGGAAAAGCGGGAAAGGGCCAACCGAACGACATCGACAACAGCTCATGCAGCGAGGGAGCAGGGTCGGGCCGCTGCGCGACGCCCTTGAGATATCGATAACTGTGGTTTCCCAATCCCTCGTTAACGAGGCGCGGCGCGGCGCGTCTTCCGCTCCCGATCAATTCGCCAGGCTTCCTTCGCCCGTCAGGGCTGCGTCTGGGACGGCGGATCGCTGGCGGGGAAGCTGTCGTCCAGCTCCTCGTCGAGCCGCTCGTCCTCCTCCTGCTTCTCGTCCGGCGTCTCCGACGGCTTGGCGGGAGATGGCGGCGTGGAGGGCTGATCGCCGCCGCCGCCCCCGTCGGCCGAGGGCGCGACGGCGAGCGTCGAACCGCCCTGCGGCCCCGCCGGCGTGGAGCCCGCCGGCGTCGCCACGTCCGCGTCGGCCTCGTCCGCCGCATGGTCGGGATCGATCAGCACCACGTGCAGACGGCGCGGCCCGTGCGCGCCCATGAGCAGGATCTGCTCGATGTCGGCGGAGCGGGACGGGCCGGTGATCCAGTTCACCACCCGCGGCAGCACGCCCGCGCCGTAGCGCGCCCTCGCCCGCCCCCAAAGCTCCTCGTAGGTCGCGCCCACATCGGCTGCGTCCAGGACCACCACATGGGTGTCCGGCAGAAAGTTGAGCGAGGTCGGATTGTCCGGCCCCGAGGTGAGCAGCAGCGTGCCCGTCTCCGCCACCGCGCCGAAGGCGGCGCTGAGACCGACCGGATCGTCGCCGAAGCTGCGCCCCTCGGCGACCGTCAGAGCGGTCTCGCCCCAAGGCAGACGCGCGAGCCGGGCGTCGCCGCCCCGGCGGAGCGCGGGCGCCAGATTGTGGTCACGGAGGAAGCGCGCGACCGCGCCGGGGGCGGTGGCCTCGTCGCGCACCACGTCCACGGTCGCGGCGGAGGCGAGCGCCATCTCCACGAACAGCGCGATCCGCTCCCGCGGGCCG
>NZ_JBHTMX010000179.1:0-5943 GCF_042679725.1 Methylopila musalis | reverse complement strand
ACGTGCTGCGCGAGGCCGACCTGACGCTGGAGCGCCGCGCGAAGGCGCAAGCGGGCGAGGGCGTCGACCTCGCCGCCGCCAGGGGCATGGCGCTGCGCCGCCCGATGCGCGAGGGCCAGGCGCTGCGCGCGCCCGATCTGATCCGCCCGCAGCATGTGGAGCGGGGCGGCTTCGTCACGCTGGTCTACGGGCTTGGCGGCATGTCGCTGTCGCTCAAGGCCAAGGCGCTCCAGTCCGGCGCGCAGGGCGACCTCGTCGCCGTCCAGAACATCCAGTCCAAGCGCACGGTGACCGGCGTGGTGACGGGGCCGTCCGAAGTGACCGTCTCCGCCGCCCCCACCGCCGTCGCGCGCCGCTGATCTCGAGGAGCGTTCCCCATGACCGCGTCCCACGCCCTCCGCCTCGCCGGCCTCGCCTGCGCCGCGTTGACGCTCGCCGGCTGCGGCGCCGCCGACCGGCTGTCGAACATCGGCAAGCCGCCCTCGCTGTCGGCGATCGAGAACCCCACCACCCAGGCCGGCTACAAGCCGGTGCAGATGCCGATGCCGGAGGCGGTGCCGGTGTCCTACCAGCCGAACTCGCTGTGGCGGTCCGGCGCCCGCGGCTTCTTCAAGGATCCGCGCGCCCGGCAGGTGGGCGACCTGCTCACCGTCCGCGTCGACATCACCGACAAGGCGGAGTTCGAGAACAAGACCAAGCGCGAGCGCACCTCCACCGAGTCCGCCAGCCTGAACCATGTGCTCGGCTTCGAGGGCTACCTGAAGAAGGTGCTGCCCGGCGGCGTCGACCCCGAGAACGCGGTCCGCACCGGCTCCGTCACCTCCACCGAGGGCGAAGGCACGGTGGACCGCAAGGAGACGCTGACCACCAACGTCGCCGCCGTGGTGACGCAGATCCTGCCCAACGGCGCGCTCGTGATCGAGGGCAAGCAGGAGATCCGCGTCAATTTCGAGATCCGCGAGCTGATCGTCGCCGGCATCGTCCGCACCGAGGACATCGACAGCGACAACACCATCGCGAGCGAGAAGATCGCCCAGGCCCGCATCGCCTATGGCGGCCGCGGCCAGCTCACCGACGTGCAGCAGCCCCGCTACGGCCAGCAGGTGATGGACGTGCTGCTGCCGTTCTGAGGCTTCGTTTTTCCCGAGATCGCGACGACGGCTAAGGCAGGGCCCGCCGGATCCGTCTTCGCGTGTCCGCCCGAAAACGCGCAGCGTCCACCCGCCGCGCGCCCGAAGGACGGACCACCCGCGGCCGCCGGCTCCCCCCGGCGGCCGCTCGGCGTTTCGGGGCTGGAGACGGCCAGCCCCCCCCCCCCCCCCGAGAAGACCACACCAAAAGTCGCATATGTTATCGTTAGACAACTTAGAGTTTTACCTTTGCCCTCCATATCCATTTAATCGATCGACTACATCCTCCTCGATCGAGCGGCGCCTGTGCGCGCCCTCTTGGATAAGGACGTGAACCGACCACACCGACCATTGGAGTTTCCCATGCCTGCTTTTGACTTCCTCCTGAACGACGACGACGGCCTGCTCAACAACCTGCTCGGCGAGGAGGGCGGACGCGGCGGCGTCGTTCACGGCGTCACCGAATTCCTGCTCACAGGCTCGGTGCATGGCGGCGACTTCGTGGTGGAGCAACTGCTGGACGGGCTTCAGAACGACGGGCTGCACGCGGTGACCGCGGCGCTTGAGAACACCCTGGAGGGCGGCGATCACGAAGGCGACCTGCTCGTGGAGGAGCTCGTCGACGACATCACCGGCGGCAATCTCGACAACCACAATCTCGGCAACGTCGGCGGGCTGCTGAACGACACGACCGATCTGCTGTTCGGCTGATCGGCCGATCCGCTTTCAGGACTGACGAGGTCCGCCCGGCGCGTTCGGGCGGGCCTTTCTCGTCGGCGCCGTCACTCGATCGCGTCGATGTCCCGCGCCGGCGCCGTCAGGGGGCGGCGGTTCGGGGCGAAGCGGTCGGTCGGCCCCGGCGGCAACCACCGCTCGAAGGTGACGATCATGTTGTAGCGCGGGACCGCGCCGAACTCGCGCTTAAGCTCGAAGGTCACGCCCCGCTCCCGGAACCGCACGTCGCGCAGCTCGTGGATCGCGGTCAGCGCCGCCTCGGACCGCCGCCAGCGAAACTGGTCGAACAGCGCGCGGGCGACGTCGAGAGCCGCGCGCCGCACCCGCCGTTCGCCCTTCGGCTCCAACAGGTTGAGCTTCAGCCGCACCACGTCCAGCCGGCGTCCCTCCAGCCCCCGCGCCGAGACGAACAGGCTGGACATGGTCTCGTCCGGCCCCGGGACCGGCTTCACCAGATCGGTGACGCAGGTCCAGCCCCCGCCCGATTTCGGGCTCTCGTGCAGCGTGGCGCCGGTGAGCCCGAGACCCTTGAGGCTGTCGCAGAACAGCTTGGGCGTGACCCACGGCGTCAGGATGAAGCGCGCGGGCGCGTCCACATAGGCCGAGGTCAGCAGATCCACCGTCTCCGGCAGCAGGTCCGCGAGGGGATCGGGCGCAGGCGGGACGTGCGGGGCGGGATCGCTCCCGGACGGCGCAGCGGCGGCGGACGCTCCCGTCTCGGGCTCCTCCGGATCGGGCGCGTAGGTGCGCGTCCCGAGCGCCAGAACGACCGCGAGCGCGAAGGCCGCGACGGAGCCGCCGACGGCGATGAGGGTGAGGCGGCTCTGGTTCATGGGCGGAGCGTCCCGGCCCGGCCGCGGATCGGCCCGCGTCCTCTGCGATAGACGAGGGCGGCGCCCCGCCGCAAGGGCGCGCTCATTCCACCTCGAAGCGCACCCCTTGCGCCAGCGGCAGCGCCGCGCCGTAATTCACCGTGTTGGTGGCCCGCCGCATATAGGCGCGCCAGGAGTCCGAGCCGGCCTCGCGCCCGCCGCCGGTCTCCTTCTCGCCGCCGAAAGCGCCGCCGATCTCCGCCCCCGACGGGCCGATGTTCACATTGGCGATCCCGCAATCCGAGCCGCGCTCGGACAGGAACAGCTCCGCCTCGCGCAGGTCGTTGGTGAAGATCGACGACGACAGCCCTTGCGCCGCCGCGTTCTGGAGCGCGATGGCGTCCTCCAGCCGCTCGTGGCGCAGCACGTAGAGAATGGGCGCGAAGGTCTCGGTCAGCACCGGCCCCGCATGGGCGTCGATCTCCACCAGAGCGGGTCGTACGTAATAAGCGTCCGGGCCGCCGGCCTCCACGCGCTCGCCGCCGGTGACGCGGGCGCCCATGGCGCGGGCCTCGTCCAGCGCCCGCGTCATGGCGTCATAGGCCGCGCGGTCGATCAGCGGCCCGACCAGCACGCCCTCCTGTCGCGGATCGCCCACGGCGACCGAGGCGTAGGCCCGCTTCAGGCGGTCGAGGAACGGGTCGTAGACCGCCTCCTGCACGAACAGGCGCCGCAGGGTGGTGCAGCGCTGGCCGGCCGTGCCCATGGCGGCGAAGGCCACGCCCCGCAGGCTGAGATCGAGATCGGCGGAGGCGCGCACGATCGCGGCGTTGTTGCCGCCGAGCTCCAGCAGGGCGCGGGCGAAGCGGCGGGCGAGCCGGGGGCCCACCTCCCGCCCCATGGCGGTGGAGCCGGTGGCGGAGACGAGCGGCAGACGGGGGTCGTCCGTCAGCGCCTCGCCAAGCTCCCGGCCGCCGATCAGCACGGCCGACAGGCCGTCCGGCGCCGCGTGGCCCTGCGCCCGGAAGGCCGCGACCGCCCGCTCGAACAGGCTCTGGACCGCGAGCGCCGTCAGCGGCGTCTTCTCCGAGGGTTTCCACACCACCGGATCGCCGCAGACCAGCGCCAGCGCCGCGTTCCAGGCCCAGACCGCCACGGGGAAGTTGAAGGCGGAGATGACGCCCACGGGGCCGAGCGGCTTCCAGTTCTCCATCATGCGGTGGTCGGGCCGCTCGGTGGCGATGGTGAGCCCGTAGAGCTGTCGGGAGAGGCCGACCGCAAAGTCGCAGATGTCGATCATCTCCTGAACCTCGCCGAGGCCCTCGGACAGGATCTTGCCGGCCTCCAGCGTCACCAGCCGCCCAAGCGGCGCCTTGTTCGCCCGAAGCTCTTCGCCGAACAGGCGCACCAGCTCGCCCCGGCGGGGCGCCGGGACCGAGCGCCAGACGAGAAACGCCGCGACGGCGCGCTTGGTGGCGCTGGCGACGGCCGCCGCGTCGTAGCGCGCGAGCCGCGCCGTCACCTCGCCGGTGATCGGCGAGCGCGCCGCGAGATCGCCGCCGGTCAGGCGGGCCGGCGCGACGCCGAGGCTCACGAGCAGATCGGTGGTTTCGGCGGCGACGGAGATCATGGCGCGGCGTCCCTGATGGCGGCGAAACCCTGTCCTACCCGGCCATGGCGGGCGATGGAACGTGCGACGTCCGCGGTCAGAAGAACGCCTGCAGCCCGGTCTGCGCGCGGCCGAGGATCAGCGCGTGCACGTCGTGCGCGCCCTCGTAGGTGTTCACCGCCTCAAGGTTCTGGCTGACGCGCATCACGTGATACTCGTCCGAGACGCCGTTGCCGCCGTGCATGTCGCGGGCCATGCGGGCGATGTCGAGCGCCTTGCCGCAGTTGTTGCGCTTGATGAGCGAGATGGCCTCGGGCGCGAGCCGGCCCTCGTCGAACAGCCGCCCCGCGCGCAGCGCCAGATGGAGCCCGAGCGCGATCTCGGTCTGCATGTCGGCGAGCTTTTTCTGGACGAGCTGGGTCTGCGCCAGCGGGCGGCCGAACTGCTCCCGGTCCAGCGTGTAGGCCCGCGCCGCATGCCAGCAGAACTCCGCCGCCCCCATCGCGCCCCAGGCGATGCCGTAGCGGGCGCGGTTGAGGCAGCCGAACGGGCCCTTCAGCCCCGAGACGTTCGGCAGCAGCGCGCTCTCGGGCGCCTCCACCCCGTCCATCACGATCTCGCCGGTGAGCGAGGCGCGCAGCGACAGCTTGCCCTCGATCTTCGGCGCGCTGAGGCCGGGCAGGCCCTTCTCCAGCAGAAACCCCCGGATGGCGCCGCCGTGGGCCTCGCTCTTGGCCCAGACCACGAACAGGTCCGCGATCGGCGCGTTGGTGATCCAGGTCTTGGCCCCGGTCAGCCGCCACCCGGTCGCCGTGCGCTCCGCCCGCGTGCGCAGGGCGGCCGGGTCGGAGCCGGCGTCCGGCTCGGTCAGGCCGAAGCAGCCGACCGCCTCGCCCCGCGCCAGCCTCGGCAGCCACGTCCGGCGCTGCTCCTCGTCGCCATAGGCCCAGATCGGATGCATCACCAGCGAGGACTGCACGCTCATTGCGGAGCGGTAGCCGGAATCCACCCGCTCGATCTCGCGCGCGACCAGCCCGTAGGCCACATAGCCGACGCCCGCGCCGCCATAGGCCTCGGGCAGCGTCGGCCCCAGCAGGCCAAGCGCGCCCATCTCGGTCATGATCGCCCGGTCGAAACGCTCGTCGCGATAGGCGTCGCGCACCCTCGGGGCCAGCCGCTCCTGCGCGTACGACCGCGCCGTGTCGCGCACGAGCCGCTCCTCCTCCGTCAGTTCGGACTCGAGATCGAACGGATCGGCCCAGTCAAGGGCGGCGCGGCCGTCGGCGTTGGTCATGGGGAAACGTCCTTCAAGCGCAGCGGTCCAGTGCGCGGGCACGCCAGCATATGACGCGCCGGCGCGCCGCGACGACCTCCGCCGCCGCGCTTCCGGCCGCGCAGGCCCCATGCTACCCCGAAGACGCGCCCCGCCCCTGTCGACCACACCCGTTCCCGGACGCCCGTCAGCCGCCCATGTCCCGCACCGTGCTCGACGTCACCCGCCTTCTCACCCGCGCCGCCCATCCGGTCGCGACCGGGGTCGACCGGGTGGAGCTCGCCTACGCCCGGCGCGTGCTGGCCCTGCCCTCGGAGCGGGCGGGCTTCGCGGCCGTGGTCGGCAAGACGACCGCGCCGCTGCCCCGCGCGGCGGTCGCGACCT
>NZ_JBHTMX010000178.1:0-5945 GCF_042679725.1 Methylopila musalis | reverse complement strand
GCTGGCGAAGCTGCTCGCCTCCGAGGCGATCTCGCGCCGCGCCGCCGGGATCGCGGAGCGGCAGGCGCGGACGCCCGATCCGATCGAGGGCCTGTGCGACCTCGTGGAGGCGACCGCCGCCGGCCCGGCCCGCAAGCCGCGCCGCAACCTGCCGCCCTACCCTTACGGCCTCATCGCCTGACCTCGCGCGGCGCGTTGCGGGCCTGATATTCCGCGACCACGTGGTCGATGAACGACCGCGTGGCGGGCATCAGGCCCCGGCGGGTCGGGAACACCAGATGGACGACGCCCGCCTTCGGCGTCCATGGGCTCATCACCACCTCGAGCGCGCCGGAGCGGAGGTCGTCGTCCACCACCATGGACGGCAGTTGCACCACCCCGAGGCCCGCGAGCGCCGCGCGGCGGAGGCTGATCATGTCCTCCGTGACGAGGCGGGGCGCGTGGCGGACGACGACGGAGGCGCCGTCCGCGCCCTCCAGCCGCCATTCATGCTCGCTCTGCCCCGCGCTCCAGGCGAGGCTCGGCAGCGCGGGCAGGTCCGACGGGGACGGGTTCGGCCCGAGGCCCGCGGCGAGCGCGGGCGCCGCCACCAGCCGCTGCGGGCTGAGGCCGAGCTCGCGCATCACCAGCCCGCTGTCCTCCAGCGGCGGGAACCGCACCCGGAACGCCACGTCGAAGCCTTCCGCGATCACGTCCACCCGCCGGTTGGTGCTCTCCAGGCTCACCTCCACCGCGGGACAGGCCGCCATGTAGCGCACCACCATGTCGCCCACCTCGAACGCCAGCAAAGTCGAGGGGCAGCTGACGCGCACCACGCCCCGGGGCTCCGAGCGGCTGCGGTCGATGGCCTCCTGCGCGGCCTCCGCCTCCACCAGCATGGCGACGCAGTGGCGGACATATTCCAGCCCGATGTCGGTGACCTGGAACCGGCGCGTGGAGCGCTGGATCAGGCGGACGCCCAGCCGCTCCTCCAGCAGGCCGATGCGCCGGCTGAGGCGCGAGCGCGGCATGCCGAGCCGGCGGGCGGCGGCGGCGAAGCCGCCATGCTCCACCACCTGCGCGAAGAAGTAGAGATCGTTCAGATCCTGCATCGGCATTGTCCTGAATATGGGACAGTCCGATCCATTTACGCCTCTGTATCCCGCTTTGTCCCGTCCCTACCTTGTCCGCAACGAAGACGGCCCCCGAGGCCGCCGCAAGGAGAGACATCATGAGACAGGTTCTCGGCATCTACCGCGCCCCCCGCCCCCATTGGGTCGGCGACGGCTTCCCCGTGCGCACCATGCTCTCGCATCACGATCATGGCCGGCACATCAGCCCCTTCATCATGCTCGACCACGCGGGTCCCCACGCCTTCGCGCCCACCACGGACCGGCGCGGCGTCGGCGCGCATCCGCACAAGGGGTTCGAGACGGTCACCATCGTCTATGACGGCGAGGTCGAGCATCGGGACTCCACCGGCGCCGGCGGCGTGATCGGCCCGGGCGACGTGCAGTGGATGACGGCCGCGTCCGGCATCGTGCACGAGGAGTTCCACTCGCCCGGCTACGCCGCCAAGGGCGGGCCGTTCGAGATGGCCCAGCTCTGGGTCAACCTACCGGCGAAGGACAAGGGCGCCGCCGCCGGCTACCAGACGCTGGTGGCGAGCGACATCCCCGCCGTGGAGCTGGCGAACGGCGCGGGCCGCGTCCGGGTCGTGGCCGGCGCGTTCGGGAAGGCGAAGGGCCCCGCGCGCACCTTCACGCCCATGGACATCCTGGACGTGCGGCTGACCGCGGGCGGAACGGTTCCGCTCGACATCGCGGACGGCCGCACGCTCGCGGTGATCGCGCTCTCGGGCTCGGTCCGCATCGACGAACGCGACGCGCTTCGCGCCGGCGAGACGGCGGTGTTCGCCCGCGAGGGCGGCGCCGTGCGCCTGACGGCCGAGACGGACGCCAAGCTGCTGGTCCTGTCGGGCGAGCCCATCGACGAGCCGGTCGTGGCCCATGGCCCGTTCGTCATGAACTCGGCGGACGAGATCCGGCAGGCGATCGCGGACTTCCAGGCCGGCCGCTTCGGCCACATCGCACCCGCGGCCTGATATGGGCGCCCCCGTCCCTCGCGCTTTGCGGCGCGGGGGACGAATGGGTCCGGATCACAGCGCGCGGGAGACGCCGTCGAGCAGGGGCGCAGCGCGGGCTTCTCCGATGGTGGTCTCCGACAGCGCGCCGTCCGCGCCCTTCACGAAGCGCGTCAGACGCTGGGCCTGTCCGGCGCGGCCGACGGGGGCGATCATGACGCCGCCGGGCTTGAGCTGGTTCAACAGCGCCGAGGGCGGCGCCTCCACCGAGGCCGACAGCAGGATGCGGTCGAACGGCGCCTGCGCGGGCAGGCCCAGCGCCCCGTCGGCGCAGACGATCTCGACATTCTTCACGCCGCCGAGCGCCTCCAGCCGCCGCTGCGCCGCGCCGGCGAGCCCGCGCCAGCGCTCGAGGCTGACCACTTTTCGCGACACGCGGGAGAGGATCGCGGTCTGGTAACCGGAGCCGGTCCCGACCTCGAGCGTCGTGTCGCCCTCGGTCGCGCCGAGCGCGTCGATGGCGGCGGCGATGTGCGACGGCGCCTCCAGCGTCTGGCCACAGGCGATGGGCAGCGCGCGGTCGAAATAGGCCGCGCCATGGTGCTCGGAGCGCACGAACAGCGTACGCGGGATGGTCTCGATCGCCTTCAGGGTGCGGGTGTCGCGCACGCCGCGCGAGCGCAGCTTCAGCACCAGTTCGGCGCGGCGCGTGCGTTCCTGCTCGTCGGGCGCGAAGCCCATGGCGTCAGCGGTCCGCGAAGGCGGCGCGCAGGCCGTCGAACATGGCGTGGTCGGTGAGGTCGATGGAGAGCGGCGTCACCGAGATCTTGCGGGCGCGGATGGCGGCGAGATCGGTGCCGTCCTCGACCGTGGACTGGGCGCGGCCGAACAGGATCCAGAAATAGGGATTGCCGCGGCCGTCGGAGCGGGCCTCGATCTCCAGCAGGTTCTGGTCGCGCTTGCCCTGCCGGGCCACCTCGACGCCGGTCACCTCCTCCACCTCGCAGCCGGGGAAGTTCACGTTCACCAGCCGGTCGGCGGAAAAGCCGGCGGAGACGATGCGGCGCACCACGTCCGCCCCATAGGCGCGGGAGGTGGCGTAAGGGTCCGCGATCGTGCGCGTGCGGTCGTAGTTCTGCGACAGGGCGATGGACGGCACGCCGAGCAGCGTGCCCTCGATCGCGCCGGCGATGGTGCCGGAATAGGTCACGTCCTCGGCGACGTTCTGGCCGCGGTTCACGCCGGACAGGATCAGGTCGGGCCGCTTGTCCGCGAGCACGTGGCGCACGCCCATGATGACGCAGTCGCTCGGCGTGCCGCGCACGGCGAAGCGCTTCTCGCCGATCTGGCGCAGGCGCAGCGGATCGCTGAGCGAGATGGAGTGCGAGGCGCCGGACTGGTCGGTCTCGGGCGCCACGATCCAGACGTCGTCGGTCAGCTCCAGCGCGATCTGCTCCAGCGCCTCCAGCCCCTCGGCGTGCACGCCGTCGTCGTTGGTGAGCAGGATTCTCATCGCGCGAAGCTCCTCGCCGTCATGCCCGCCGTCGCGGACGTCCACGCATGACCGCCGGTGGAGAGTTCCGCGCCAGAATCGTGGATGCTTGGCGTCGTCGGGCGGGACGCACGCGTCACGACGCCCGCCCGATGACGGTGAGCCCGCCCATATAGGGCTGCAGCGCCGCAGGGACCGCGATCGAGCCGTCCTCCTGCTGGTAGTTCTCCAGCACCGCGACCAGCGCCCGGCCGACGGCGACGCCGGAGCCGTTCAGCGTGTGCACGAAGCGCGGGCCCTTGGCGTCCGCCGGGCGGTAGCGCGCGTTCATGCGCCGGGCCTGAAAGTCGCCGCAGACCGAGCAGCTCGAAATCTCGCGATAGGCGTTCTGCGCCGGCAGCCAGACCTCGATGTCGTAGGTCTTCTGCGACGAGAAGCCCATGTCGCCGGTGCAGAGCGTGATGGTGCGGAACGGGAGCTCCAGCCGCTTCAGCACTTCCTCGGCGCAACCGAGCATGCGCTCGTGCTCCTCGAGGCTCTTGTCCGGCGTGGTGACGGAGACCAGCTCCACCTTGGTGAACTGGTGCTGGCGGATCAGCCCGCGGGTGTCGCGGCCCGCGGCGCCCGCTTCCGCCCGGAAGCAGGGCGTGCCGGCGGTGACGCGCAGCGGAAGCTCGTCCTCGCCCAGAATCTGCTCGCGCACGAGGTTCGTAAGCGAGACCTCCGCGGTCGGGATGAGCCAGAAATCGAAGCTCGTGCGGAACTGGTCGTCGGCGAACTTCGGCAGCTGCGCGGTGCCGAACATGGCCTCGTCGCGCACCAGCAGCGGCGGAGCGATCTCGGTGTAGCCGTGCTCGGTGGTGTGCAGGTCCAGCATGAAGCTGGCGAGCGCGCGCTCCAGCCGCGCCACCTGCCCCTTCAGCACCGCGAAACGCGCGCCGGACATGCGGGCGGCGGCCTCGAAGTCGATCAGGCCGAGCGCCTCGCCGAGCTCGTAATGGGCCTTGGCGTCGTGGATCTCCCGCGGCGCGCCCACCACGTGGAGCTCCACGTTGGCGGTCTCGTCCGGCCCGTCCGGGACGGTGTCGAGCGGGATGTTCGGGATCTCCGACAGCGCCGCCTGAAGCTCCTGCTCGATGGCGGTCTGCTCGGCCTCCGCCGCGGGCGCGTCCTGCTTCAGCTGCGCCACCTCGGCGATCAGCGCGGCGGCGCGGGCCTCGTCCTTGGCGGCCTTGGCCTGGCCGACCTCCTTGGAGGCGGCGTTGCGGCGCTCCTGCAGCGCCTGCAGCCGGCCGATGACCTCCCGGCGGCGCTCGTCGATGGCGATCAGGCGCGCGCTCTGGGGGGTCAGTCCGCGGCGGGCGAGGCCGCGGTCGAACAGGTCGGGATTGTCCCGGATCAGCCGAATGTCGTGCATGAGAGACCGCCCGGAAAAGCTTGAAAGACCGTCAGGAACCGTGGGCGGAGACGATCAGGGCTCGTCCCCGCTCGGCTCCTCCGCCGCGGCGCGCTTCTTCTCGATCATGCGCACCACGATGATCGACGCCTCGTACAAAAGGATCGTCGGCACGGCAAGCGCGACCTGGCTGATCACGTCCGGCGGGGTCAGCACAGCCGCCACCGCGAACACCACGACGATGGCGTAGCGGCGCTTGTCCGCCAGCCATTTGGCGTCGATGAAGCCCGCCCGCGCCAGCAGCGTCAGGATCACCGGCGTCTGGAAGCAGATGCCGAAGGCGAAGATCAGCGTCATGATGAGCGAGAGATACTCGCTCGTGCGCGCGATCAGTTCGATCGAGGCTTTTCCCTCGCCGCCGGCCTGCTGCATCGACAGGAAGAAGCGCATGGCGAGCGGCATGGCCGCGAAATAGACGAAGGCCGCGCCCATCAGGAACAGGATCGGCGTCGCGATCAGGTAGGGCAGGAACGCCGAGCGCTCGTTCTTGTAGAGCCCCGGCGCCACGAACATGTAGATCTGGTTCGCGACGATCGGGAACGAGATGAAGCCCGCGCCGAACATGGCGAGCTTGATCTGCGTGATGAAATACTCCTGCGGCGCCGTGTATTGCAGCCGGATGGCCTCGGCCGAGCCCGCCGCCAGCTCGTAAGGCACGAGCAGGATGTTGAAGATGTGCCCCGCCACGGAGAAGCACAGCGCGAAGGCGATCGCGAAGGCGATGATCGACCGGATCAGCCGCGAGCGCAGCTCGACCAGATGCTCGATGAGCGGCGCCTTGGTGGCGTCGATGTCCTGCTGACTCACGATGCGGCGCCCGGCTTGTCGGAAGCGGTGGAGACGGCGGGCGTCCCGGTGGCGGGCTCCGCGGGCGCCGGATCAACGGCGGCGGGTTCGGCGGGCGCCGGGTCGGCGGACGCGGCCGGCGCAGAGGC
>NZ_JBHTMX010000177.1:0-5968 GCF_042679725.1 Methylopila musalis | reverse complement strand
TCGAGGTCGGCCAGCGTCGCGCCCGCCCGCGCCGCCATGGCGAGGCCGGCGCCGCGCGCCTCCTGCGGGTTGGTGGTGACGGCGTAGAGATGGCCGACGCCGCCGGTGGCCAGCACCACCGCCCGGCCGATGACGCGCACCGGCTTCGCCGCCCCCTTGGGCCGCGCCACCACGCCCACCACGAAGCGGCCCTCGGTGACGAGGTCCTCCGCCGTCAGGCCTTCGAGCACGCGGATGGAGGGGGTGCGGCGCACGGCGGCGATGAGCGCGCCCATCACCGCCTTGCCGGCGAGATCGCCGTTCACGCGCACGATGCGGCGCTCGGAATGGGCGGCCTCGCGGGAAAGCTGAAGCCGGCCCTCCAGATCGCGGTCGAACGGCGCGCCGTAGGCGAGCAGGTCCGCGACGCGGTCGGCGGCCTCCGCCGTCATCATGCGCGCCACGTTCTCGTCCACGACGCCGGCGCCGGCGGCGATGGTGTCGAGCGCGTGCGCTTCGGCGCTGTCGCCGAGCCCCACCGCCGCGGCGATGCCGCCCTGCGCCCAGGCGGACGAGGCGCCGTCGCCGAGCGGGGTGGGAGAGAGAATGGTGACGGGCCGGGGGCTGAGCTTCAGGGCGCAGAACAGCCCGGCGAGCCCGCCGCCGACGATGACGATGTCGTCCACGCCGGCCCAGGAGAGGGGCGCGAGGGCGTCGGGATCCACAGGATCAGGCGAGTCGTTCATGGCGTGCGTTTCCGGCAGATGGCGCGGGGGACGGTGTGCGCCTCGCGCTGGTCCGGCCCGTGAGCCGGGATCAACGCGCGTGAAACCCGTGAGGAACGTCCTGGCTTCGTCATGCCCGGGCTCGCCTCGGGCATCCACGACGTGAACGGGCGCAGGCGCTCGGACGCGAGACTTCGTGGACGCCCGGCTTCGCCGGGCATGACGAGGTTAGACGGACAGCGGTTTCGGCTCGTTCAAACGGGCGTGTCCTTGGCCGTCAGATCTTCAGGTTCACCATGCGCTCCACGCTGAGGCGGGCGCGCTCGGCGATCACGGGGTCGACCACGATCTCCTCGCGCATGTGCACGAGGCTCTCGAGGATCTTCGGCAGGGTGATGCGCTTCATGTGCGGGCAGAGGTTGCAGGGCTTCACAAACTCGGTGTCGGGGGCCGAGGTCATGATGTTGTCCGCCATGGAGCATTCGGTGATCAGCACCACCTTCTTCGGCGACTTGAACTTCACGTAGTCCGCGAGTTTCGCGGTCGAGCCGGTGAAGTCCGCCTCCGCGATCACGTCCGGCGGGCATTCCGGATGGGCCAGAATGGTCACGTCCGGGTCCGCCTCGCGATAGGCGCGCAGCTCCTCGGCCGTGAAGCGCTCGTGCACCTCGCAGGCGCCGTTCCAGGTGATGATCTTCACCTTGGTCTGGGTCGCGATCCAGGCCGCGAGATACTGGTCCGGCAGCACCATCACCTCGGGAACGCCGAGCGACTCCACCACCGCGACCGCATTGCCGGAGGTGAGGCAGATGTCGGCCTCCGCCTTCACCTCGGCCGTGGTGTTCACATAGACCGCGACCGGCACGCCCGGGTGCTTGCGGCGCAGCTCGCGTACGTCGGCCGCGGTGATGGAGGTGGCGAGCGAACAGCCGGCCCGCGCGTCCGGGATCAGAACCGTCTTGTCCGGGTTCAGGATCTTGGACGTCTCGGCCATGAAGTGCACGCCGCACTGGACGATCACCTCGGCGTCGGTCTTGGTGGCCTCGCGCGCCAGCTGGAAGCTGTCGCCCACCACGTCGGCCACGCAGTTGTAGATTTCCGGCGTCTGGTAGTTGTGCGCCAGAATGACCGCGTTGCGGACCGCCTTGAGCTCGTTGATGGCCTTCACGTAAGGCGCGAAGAACGGCCACTCCACCGGCGGAATGACGGTTTTGACCCGCTCGTAGAGATGCGCGGTCGCGGCCTCGACCTCGGGCGTCCACTCCAGCGATGGCATGGCGACGGGGGCGAAGCGGCGCGGGCCGGAGGCGGCCACGCGGGGGGCGGTAACTTTCAGGGCGGCGAGCGGGGACATGGCGTCCTCCCAGGGTCAAACCGTACCGATATGCTCATTTCGAGCATAAGTATGATAATGTGCGGGGGACCAAAATAAAAGGCCTGCAGGACATGAAATCGTCACGGGACTGGGTGTCGGGACGAGATAAGTTCGTGATCTTCAGGAAAACGCCGTCGAGTTCAGTCTTTCGTTCAGAAAACGTGAGGCGCCCGACGTAACATATTGGAATAATTGTAATTCATTTCGCGCGAGCAGCGTCGGTTTCGGCTTGATCGGGGGCGCGGAGCGTGGTGTTGGAGGGGCCAGCCGCCTCAGAGGCCCGCACTGTTCCGCGCCCGTAGAAGAGTTTCGCCATGCCGTTCCGCCGCGCCGTCATCGCCGTTCTCATCGCGTCCGCCCTGCCGTCGCTCGCCGTCGCCCAGCAGCAGCCGACCGCGGACCAGATGAAGGCCGCCACCGACCGGCTGCGCCAGCAGGGGCAGACGCCCGCCGCGACGCCGCCCGCGCCCGCGGACGCCGCCAAGGCCCAGGCGCCCCAGCAGCCGCCGGAGACGCTGCCGAACGGCGCCGCCGCCATCAACGAGACCTATGGCGACTGGACCGTGGACTGCCGCATCGGCGAGGGGCGCAAGAGCTGCCTCCTGTCCCAGGCGCAGGGCGATCGCCAGAGCGGGCGCCGCCTGTTCGCGATCGAGCTGCGCGCGCCGAAGGACGGCAAGGTGGAGGGCGCGGTGCTGATGCCCTTCGGCCTGAAGCTCGATTCCGGCGCGGTGCTCACGCTCGACGACAAGGATTTCGGCTCCGGCCTGCGCTTCTCCACCTGCGTGCCGGCGGGCTGCCTGCTGCCGATCTCGCTGCCGGCGACCGCCACCGCGTCGCTGAAGAGCGGCAAGCAGCTCACCGTGGGCTCGCTCAACCTCGGCGACGGCCAGCTCGTCAGCTTCAACGTCTCGCTGGACGGCTTCAACGCCGCGCTCGACCGGCTGACGGCGCTGGCGGCCAGCAAGTAAGACGGCGGCGTCGGCGCCGGGCTCGCCGCCCGGCGCGTCCATGACCTGAAGTCAGGCGAGGGCGGTGGCGCCCGCCGCCTCGCGCAGCAGTTCGGGCGCTTCCAGCGTGGCGCGCCGGCGCACCTCCGCCCGGCCAAGATCGCCGAAGCGGCGCTCCCGGTGCAGCGTCGGACGCCCGGCGCGGGCGGCGGCGAAATGCACCAGCCCCACCGGCTTCTCATCCGAACCGCCGCCGGGACCGGCGACGCCGGTGATCGCGACCGCAAGCCCGGCGCCCGCGCGGGCGAGGGCGCCTTCCGCCATGGCGCGGGCGGTCGGCTCGCTCACCTCTCCATAAGCGATGAGCGTCGCCTTGGGCACGCCGAGCAGGGCGATCTTGGCGGCGTTCGAATAGGTGACGAAGCCGCGATCCACCACGTCGGACGCGCCCGGTACCTCCGTCAGCGCCGCCGCCACCAGCCCGCCGGTGCAGGATTCGGCGGTGGTTGCGGTCAGGCCCGCGGCGCGGGCGAGATTCAGAACCTCTTCGGCGAGGGCGTAGGCGTCGGCGCTCATGCGAGCTCCTCCGTCAGCGGCAGGCGGATGGTGGCGGACGCCATGGCGGCGAGGCCCTCGCGGCGGCCGGCGAAGCCAAGCTTTTCGGTGGTGGTGGCCTTCACGCCGACCCGGCCGACCGCCACGCCGCAGATCTCCGCGATCCGCGCCCGCATGGCCTCCCGGTGCGGACCGACCTTGGGCGCCTCGCCGATCACGGTCACGTCCAGATGGGCGATCACGCCGCCCCGCGCCCGCACGCGGGCCACGGCGTCGGCCATGAAGCGGGCCGAATCCGCGCCCTTCCACGCCGGATCGGAGGGCGGGAAATGAGCGCCGATGTCGCCGTCGCCGAGCGCGCCTAGCACCGCGTCGGTCAGGGCGTGCAGCACCACATCCGCATCCGAATGGCCGCTGAGGCCGAAACCGTGGGGCACCGCGACGCCGCCGATGACCACATGGTCGCCGGGGCCGAAGGCGTGCACGTCGAAGCCGGTCCCCACCCGCACGTCGCCGAGCGTCAGCAGCGCCTCCACCGCCTCGCGCCGGGCGAACACCTCGAACTGCTCGGGCGTGGTCAGCTTCACGTTCTCGATCTCCCCTTCGAACACCACGACCCGCTCGCCGGCCCAGCCATAGAGCGCGCCGTCGTCGGTGAAGTCCTCGCGGCCAGCGGCGAGCGCCTGCCCGTGCGCCGCCCGGAGGCGGGCGTAATCGAACCCTTGCGGGGTCTGGAGCGCGCGGCAGCGCGCCCGGTCGAGCGTCCCGCCGCGCCCGCCGCCGCGGTCCACCTCGCAGATGGTGTCCACCACCGCCACGCCCGGAACCGCGCCGCCATTGGCGAAGGCGGAGGCGATGGCGCGGTCCACCAGCGCGGGCGTCGCGAAGGGGCGGGCGGCGTCGTGCACCAGCACGATGTCGACGGCGTCGGCGGCGAGCGCCTCGAGCCCGGCGCGCACCGAGGCCTGACGGCTGTCGCCGCCCGCGACCGGGGCCTTGAGCCGGTCCGAGCCCGCGAAGGGCGCTGCGGCGGATTCGTACAGGTCGGCGTGGTCCGCCCCGATCACGGTCACCACCTGCGACACCGACGGATGGTTCAGGAACAGCTCGAGCGAGGCGGCGAGGATCGGCCGGCCGTCCAGCAGGCGGTACTGCTTGGGCGCGCCCGCGCCGGCCCGCGATCCCGACCCGCCGGCGCAGATCACCGCCGCCACGCGGGGGCCGTCATGCTGTGAAACACCCATACGTCGCATCCATTTCGAGGCCGCCGGCGCGCGGCGTGGTCCCGCGGGTTTTAGCCGAAGCGGAGCGCGTCTGTCCCGATCCGCGCGCCGCCCATGTTTTGCGCGTTGTGTCGGGACGGAAACTGTCTAATATGTGGGCAAATGACGTTCAGGCTAATTTATGAGCATTCATAACCCGTCCAAACCGTTGCATCCGTTCGCGATTGGGAACGTCGCGGTCGCGAATCCCGTGCTGCTCGCTCCCATGTCCGGCGTGACCGACGTGGTGTTCCGCCGAATCGCGGCCCGGCTCGGCGCGGGGCTGGTGGTGTCCGAGATGGTGGCGTCGCGCGAGCTCGCCACCGCCGACGACGAGGCGCGGCTGCGGGCCGAGGGCTCGGGCCTGCATCTGCACGTGGTCCAGCTCGCGGGCCGCGATCCGGCCTGGATGGCGGAGGCGGCGAAGGTCGCGGTCGGGGCGGGGGCCGCGATCGTGGACATCAACATGGGCTGCCCCGCCAAGAAGGTGGTCGGCGGCCATGGCGGCTCGGCGCTCCTGAAGGATCTCGATCTCGCGGTGCGGCTGATCGCGGCCACCGTCGCGGCCGTGGAGGCGCCCGTCACCGTGAAGATGCGGCTCGGCTGGGATGAAACGTCCATCGTCGCGCCGGAGCTTGCGGCGCGGGCGGAAGGCGAGGGCGCCCGCATGGTCACGGTGCACGGCCGCACCCGCGCCCAGCTTTACAACGGCCATGCGGACTGGTCCGCCATCCGTGCGGTCAAGGAGCGGGTGTCGATCCCGGTGGTGGCGAACGGCGACCTCACCCGCGCCGAAGACGCGCCCGCCATGCTCGCCGCCTCCGGCGCGGACGCGGTGATGATCGGCCGGGGCGCGCAGGGGCGCGCCTGGTTTCCGGGCGAGGTGGCGGACCGGCTCGCCGGCGGCGAGCGCCGCGTCCCGCCCTCGCTTGCGGCGCAGAAGGCGCTCGCGCTCGAACATTACGAAGGATTGCTCACGCTGTACGGACATGAGACCGGCGTCCGCCACGCCCGCAAGCATCTCGGCTGGTATCTGGACGCGGCCGCCGACAGCGTCGGCCGGCCCGCGCCGCAGGAGGCCAAGGTCGCCGCGCTGACCGCGCCGGACGCAGGCGCCGCCCG
>NZ_JBHTMX010000176.1:0-6036 GCF_042679725.1 Methylopila musalis | reverse complement strand
GGCCGAGCGGCGCGCCATCATCGCCGACGTCGGGGGCTTCGCCATGGACGGCGAAGCGCTGGCCGCGGCGCTGCGGGCCGCCGCCGGCGACGATCCGCCGGAACTCGCCCTGATCGATCCCCGCCTCGACGCGGGCCTGCCGAACTTCGACCTCAGCCTCGCCTGCGCCGCCACGGCGCCGAAGCCCGAGGGCCTGCGCGCCATGGCGCGGGTGGCCTCGCTCGGCGTGGTCGGCCGCGGGTCTCTGGACCGGGAGCGGCCGGTCGGCGCTTCCGCGCCCGCGGGCCGGCGGCTGTCGATCCTGGTGGCGGAGGACAACCGCACCAACCAGAAGGTTATCCGCAAGGTTCTGGAGCGGGCCGGGCACGACGTGCGCATCGTCGAGAACGGCGAGTTCGCGCTCGACGCCCTGACCGAGCGCCGGTTCGACCTGGTGCTGATGGACGTGAACATGCCGGTGCTGGACGGCATCGAATGCGTGAAGCTCTATCGCTTCGCCGCTCTCGGCCAACCGCGCACCCCCATTCTGGCGCTGACCGCCGACGCCACGCCCGACGCCCGCAAGCGGTGCGAGGAGGCGGGCATGGACGGCTGCCTGACGAAGCCGATCGAGCCGGAACGGCTGCTGGAGATCATCGACCGCATGGTCGCGGGCGCGGCTCCGGCCGAGGACGCCCCGGCCGACGCGCAGCTTGCCGTCGCGCCCGAGCCGGAGGTCGCCGACAGCGTCATCGCCAACATCGCCCGCCATCCGAACTTCCGCCCCGCCCGCCGGGCGGTCGTCGACCGCGCCACGCTGAAGGATCTGGAAGGGCTCGGCGGCCACGCCTTCGTCGCCGATCTGGTGGACGCGTTCCTGTCGGACACCGCGGTGATCCTGAACGATCTGCACACGGCGGTCCGCAACGGCGAGGCGGCGGCGTTCCGGGATCAGGCCCACGCGCTGCGCAGCGGCGCGGCCAACATCGGCGCCCGCGGCATGTACGAGCTGTGCCTCTCGTTCCGCAACATGGACGCCCGCGATCTGGCGGAGGACGGTCTCGACCGGGTCGCGAAGCTGGAGGCGGAGTTCGACCGGGTGCGCGCCTCCCTCCGGGCGGACTTCCCCGAAACGCATGCGGGGCGCGGCGCCGACTGAACGGCCGGATCAGGCCCCGCCGCCGGATGTCATGGCGGCGTTGGCGGCGAGGCGCTTGTCCTGCGCCGCCACCAGCCGCTCCATCTTGCGCAGGTCGATCGGATCGAGCCGCAGCGCCGCCTCCACCCAGATGTCGGTGACGTCGCGCAGCTCCTCGAACGGCAGCGGCCACACCCGCTGGCTCGCGCGCACCATGGCCGAGAAGCCGTTCCGCCGCCGCATGTTGCGCGTGATCAGCCGATTGGTCTCGGCCACGCCCTCGCCGGGCTCCGCCAGCACGTGGACGATGCCGAGGGCGTGCAGCTCCTCCGCCAGATAGAGCTGGCCGCTGGTCATCAGCCGCTCCGCCTGGGCGAGGCCGACCCGGCGGGCGAGCAGGCTCGACGCGCCCATGCCCGGAAACAGGTTGAACAGGATCTCGGGCAGGCCGAACTTCACGCCCCGCTCCGCCACGATCAGATGGCAGGACAGCGCCGTTTCGAACCCGCCGCCCAGCGCGTCGCCCTGCACCAGCGCGACCGTGGTGACGTCGTGGCCGAAGCCGATGGCGTTGTCGTGCAGCACGTCGATGCAGGCGTAGGCGTAAGCCCTCAGCGCCTCCCTGTCGCGGGTGCGGATCCAGCCCGCGAACCGCTCCAGATCGCCGCCGAGATTGTAGATCTGCGGCGTGCGGGAGCCGAGCACCATGTGGGTCACGGGCGCCGGCCCGTCCGCCGCGCCGCGGTCGAAGGCGTAATGGATGTCGCCGGCGCAGCTCTTCAGGTCCGCGAGCAGGCCGGGCGTGAAGCTCGGCGCGCCGGCCGGCGTCATCCAGCACCAGCAGACGCCCTGCGCGGCGTCATAGGCGACCTCGAGCTCGGTGAAGGTGCGGAACTGGGGCGTCGCCGCAGGCGTCGCCTCCGCCGCCGCTCCCTGCGACCGGCGCGGGAAACCAAGGCGCGCGCCGTCGACGCCGAAAAGCGAGCGGGGACCGGCGAAGCTGAACGGCGCCATCGAAGCGCTCCGCAAAACGACCGAACCAAAAGTGGTCCTGAACCGTAATGCTAACACTTCGTTAACAACTTGAAAGGCGCCACGCACTTTTAGGTGTGCGAAAGCATGCGGATTTCCGTTCGAATTTGAATTAATATTTACTTACTTTTTAATTAAACTGTACCGATTTGAGATGACTGAAGTCGTTTCGAGGCGTCATTACAGGCGCAGTGGTCCTGTTAAGGACTGCGGCGGAAATGTGGAAAACGCCGAAGCCTGGCGGCAAATGGAGCGTCGTCGGGAAGGCTCAAACCGCAGTCCGAGGTCTTGCGCCGCTGTATCGCCCGACGCCGAACGGGCGGCGTTTGCGGGTTCGAGGTTCGTTCAGGTCCAATTGAAACTTGAGCGAACGCTTATTCGCGCCGGCGCGCGTAAAAAGGTCACAGCGCAGGACGCCGTTCCATCGGTCGGTACGTTTTTGACAAAGGCGGCCCCAATGGCGCTTGTCTTTCGCCGTGGAGTCGCCTTAATTGGCGGGGCTGGCCCATGTTTGGACATGGGCGTTCGGCGATGGATTAAGGCGCGCCTTCGGGCGGTCTTTGGTCGCCGCCGTCGAGGCGGCGCGGGAGCGGGGGCTACCGCGCACGCCATCCGGCGGCGAAAGGCGCGGCCCGCGGTACGGTCTCGATTCACATCCAGATCCGCCGCGGGCCCGCTGCCTTCCTCCCCAGTTCAGAACCGAAAGGTTGTGCGGCGTCGCGGCCACCCAAGAGGTCGTGAGGCTTCGCGGTCGTGAGGCGGCGCGTCGCGGCTGCGGTCAGGCGCGCGACACCGCGACGCTCTTCACCAGCGCATGCACCATGCGGCCCGGCGCGAGGCCGAGGTCGTCGGCGGCCTTGCGGGTGATCTCGGACTTGATCACCGCCCCGCCCACATCCACCGCGACGAGCGCGTAAGGCCCCGGCCCGCGCCGCACCTGCCGCACCAGTCCGGGCAGGGCGTTGCGGATCGAGGCGCGCTCCGGCGGCGCGAGCGCCAGCGAGACGTCCCGCGCCAGAAGCCGCAGCCGCACCGCCTCGCCCGGCCGGCCGAGCAGCCCCGGCGTCCAGACGCGGTGGCTTCCGAGCGTGACGCCGGTGAGCTCGTAAGGTTCGTCGAGCTCGGCGATCGTCGCCTCCAGCGTCACGCCGTCGGCGAAGCGGTCGCCGGCGGCGGCGAGGCCCGCCTGGGCGATCGCCTGCTCCACCGGCCCCGCGGCGACCACCCGGCCGGCTTCGAGCACCACCACCCGGTCGGCCAGCTCCAGCGCCTCCTCGAGCGCGTGGGTGACGTAGAGCACCGGCAGCTCCGCCCCGCGGGTCAGGCGCTCGATGTAGGGCAGCACCTCCGCCTTGCGCTCGCTGTCGAGGGCGGCCAGCGGCTCGTCGAACAGCAGCGCCGAGGGGCGCGACAGCAGCGCCCGGCCGATGGCGATGCGCTGCCGCTCGCCGCCGGAGAGCGAGTTCGGCCGCCGCTTCAGCAGATGGCCAACGCCGAGCACCTCCGCCACCTCGTCGAGCGTGAGCGCCCCGGAGCCGCCGCGCCGGCGGGCGCCGAACAGCAGGTTCGTGCGGACGCTCAGGTGGGGGAACAGCCGGCTGTCCTGAAACACCACGCCGACCCGGCGCTTGCGCGGCGGCAGGTTCACGCGCGCGGCCGAATCGAACAGCGCCGCGCCGTCGAGCGCGACCCGGCCGTCGTCCGGGCGGGCGAGGCCCGCCACCGCCGCCACCACGGTGGATTTGCCGGCGCCCGAGCGGCCGAGGATCGCGGTCACGCCGGGCGGGGCCTCGAAGGCGAGGTCGAGGGCGAAGTCGCCGACGCGGCGGCGGATGTCGACGGTCAGGCTCATGCGGCGATCCGCGACGACAGCCGCCGCGCCAGAAGCTCGGACGCCACCAGCGCCGCGAGCGACAGGGCGACGGCGACCAGCACCAGCCGGCCCGCGGCCGCGTCGCCGCCGGGCGTCTGCGTCAGGGCGTAGATCGCGGCGGGCAGGGTGCGGGTCTCGCCCGGAATGCTGGAGACGAAGGTGATGGTGGCGCCGAACTCGCCCAGCGCCTTGGCGAAGCCCAGCGTCGCCCCCGCCAGCACGCCCGGCAGGCTGAGCGGCAGGGTGACGGCGAAGAAGGCGCCGATCCGGCTCGCGCCGAGCGTCTCGGCTGCGTCCTCGAGCTTGCGGTCCACTGCCTCGATCGACAGGCGGATGGCGCGCACCATCAGCGGGAAGCCCATGACCGCGGCGGCGAGCGCGGCCCCGGTCCAGCGGAAGGAGAAGGTGAGGCCGCAGCAGCTTTCGAGCGCCGGGCCGAACAGGCCGCGCCGCCCGAAGGCCGTCAGCAGCAGATAGCCGGTGACGACCGGCGGCAGCACCAGCGGCAGGTGCACCAGCCCGTCGAGCAGCGTCTTGCCGGGAAAGCGCCCGCGCGCGAGCGCGAGCGCCGTCAGGATGGCGAGGGGCAGGCTGGCGAGGGTCGCGACCGCCGCCACGCGCAGGCTCAGGCCGACCGCGACGAGATCGTCGGGACCGAGACCCAGCGCGGCGCCGATCGCGTCCAGCGCTCAGCTCCCGGACGGCTTGGGCAGCACCGCGAAGCCGGCGGCCTCGAAGTCCGCGCGCGCCGGCGCCGAGGTCAGCCGCTTCAGGAAGGCCGCGGCGTTCGGGCTCTTGGAGTCCTTCAGCTGCGCCACCGGATAGACGATCGGCGGGTGGCTGTCCTCGGGGAAGGTCCCGACGATCTTCACCTTGGGGTCGGCCGCGGCGTCGGTCTTGTAGACGATGCCGAGCGGCGCCTCGCCGCGCGACACCAGCGTCAGCGCCGCGCGCACGCTCTCGGCGCCGGCGACCTTGGCCTCCACGCCCGCCCAGACGCCGAGCTTCTCCAGCGCCGCCTTGCCGTATTTGCCGGCCGGCACCGACGCGGTCTCGCCCATCGCGAGGCGGCCGTCGCCGAGCAGCCCGGCGAGATCGACGCCCGGCTTCAGCTCCACCTCGCCCTTGGACCAGTCCGATCCCGCCACCAGCACGAGCCGGTTTCCGAGCAGTGTCTCGCGGGTGGCGGGGACGATGAGGTCTTTGCCCGCCACATAGTCCATCCAGGCGAGGTCGGCGGAGACGAACAGGTCCGCCGGGGCGCCCTGCTCGATCTGCTTGGCGAGGGCGGAGGAGGCGGCGTAGCTCACCTTCACCTCGACGCCGGTCTCCTTGGTCCAGGCGCCGGCGATGGAGTCGAGCGCGTTCTTGAGCGAGGCGGCGGCGAACACGGTCACCGGGGCCTTGGCGTCGTCGGCGCGGGGCGCGGAGAACGGCAGGGGCAGCAGCGCGAGCGCGAGCGCCAGAGGCGCGAGAAGGGAGCGGCGGGTCAGCATGGCGGGCGGTCTCCTCGCCGGCGCGTGGGCGCGCGGCGCGCGAAAGGGATCATGGAGACGACGCGGGACGGCGGCCCCCATCGGGGCGCCCGGAGCGTGGTCGGAAAACCGCCATCAGCGGCGGCGCACGCGGCGGACGATGCCCGAGCGCCGCCCGGCGGGCAAGGCCGCGCGTGCGGGCGGCGTCGGCGCAGCGGGGACGAGCCTTGTTCGCGCCACGGAAGCGCACGATTTAAGGCCGACCGAGAGGACATAAGATGACCCGTCCCGAACCTGCCCGCGCCTTCCAGCCCGCCGACGGCGGCGCCCTCACGCTCGACGTGGAGGGCATGAGCTGCGCCGCCTGCGCCGCGCGGATCGAGAAGGTGCTGGGCCAGACGCCGGGGATCGCCCAGGCGGTGGTGAACCTGCCGCTGGAGCGGGCGGACGTGCGGTTCTCGGGCCCCGTCGACGCGGAGGCGGCGCTGTCCGCGGTGCGCCGCGCCGGCTATGACGCCCATGTGCGCCCCGCCGGCGCC
>NZ_JBHTMX010000175.1:0-6061 GCF_042679725.1 Methylopila musalis | reverse complement strand
GGCGCGCTTGGCCCGCGCCGGTTTTGCGGGCGTCGCGGCGTCGCCGGCCGCGGGCGGTTCGGGCGAAACCTCGACCGGGCGCAAGGCGGGCCTCGCGTCGGCCCGCTCGTCGCGGACGACCTCGTTCGGCAGGGGGGACTGCGCGGGGATGCGGACCGTCGCCGAGCGTTCCGCGGCGTTGCGGGCCATGGTGCTACCTCCCTGGTATCTCCGGCGCCGCTTGTTCTCGCGGCGTCCGGGTTGCGTCCTAGCAGCTTCCCATGACAATAGGCGCAAGCGGCGCGGCGCGTCACCAGCGTCGTTGTCCTTCTTTCCCCGCAAAAAGGCGCGTGCGCGCCTTGGAGCCCCGCCTTCGGGAACCGCCCATGAGCGCGTCACGGATTGCCTCCGCCATCGTCCTCGCCGTCGCGGGAGCGGCGCTCGCCGGCTGCGGCGGGCAGGGGCTCGAGCAGTTCCGGGGCACCAAGGGTCTGGCGCCCGCGCCGGAGAACCTCGCCTACCCGTCGGTGGGCGTCACGCCGCCGCCGCGTCCGGGGCGCCTGCGCAGCCCTGAGGAGCAGAAGCGGCTGGAGGCGGATCTGCTGGCGCGCCGGGTGCGCTGAGCCTTCCCCGTCCGACCAATTGCGCATGAGTCGGGCGCCAGCCTTGCGGGCCTGAAGTTTGATCGCCGCCCGGCGTTACGGTATCCCACGGGTTTCCTCGCGCGCTGGTGCGCGGGGCAGCCCTGTGGCGTCGTCCCATGTCCGAATTCCATTCCGTCCGCCGTCTTCCTCCCTACGTGTTCGAGCAGGTGAACCGTGTGAAGGCCGCCGCACGGAAGGCCGGCGCCGACATCATCGACCTCGGCATGGGCAACCCGGATCTGCCGACCCCGGACCACATCAACGAGAAGCTGATTGAGGCGATCACCAAGCCGCGCACGAATCGCTACTCGACCTCCAAGGGCATTCCGGGTCTGCGCCGCGCCCAGGCGGCCTATTACGCCCGCCGCTTCGGCGTGAAGCTCGATCCTGACACCCAGGTGGTGGCGACGCTCGGCTCCAAGGAGGGCTTCGCCAACATGGCGCAGGCGATCACCGCGCCGGGCGACGTGATTCTGGCCCCCAATCCGAGCTACCCGATCCACGCCTTCGGCTTCCTGATGGCGGGCGGCGTGATCCGCAACGTGCCGGCGACCACCGGGCCGGAGTTCTTCCACGCGCTCGAGCGGGCGGTGATGCACTCGATCCCGAAGCCGATCGCGGTGGTCACCTGCTTCCCGTCCAACCCGACGGCGGAAGTGGCGGACATCGAGTTCTACAAGGACGTGGTGCGCTTCGCGAAGCAGCACGACCTGTTCGTGCTGTCCGACCTCGCCTATTCGGAAATCTACTTCGACGAGAACAGCCCGCCGCCCTCCATCCTCGAGGCGCCGGGCGCCTTCGACGTGGCGGTGGAGTTCACCTCGCTGTCGAAGACATTCTCCATGCCGGGCTGGCGCGTCGGCTTCGCGGTCGGCAACGAGCGGCTGCTGGCGGCGCTCGCCCGCGTGAAGTCCTATCTCGACTACGGCGCCTACACCCCGATCCAGGTGGCGGCCTCCGCCGCGCTGAACGGCCCGGAGGACTGCATCGTCGAGATGCGGGAGATCTACCGCAAGCGCCGCGACATCCTGGTGGACTCCTTCGGCCGCGCCGGCTTCCCCGTGCCGAGCCCCAAGGCCTCCATGTTCGCCTGGGCGCCGATCCCGGAGAAGTTCCGTTCGCTGGGCAGCCTCGAATTCTCGAAGCTGCTGGTGGAGAAGGCCCATGTGGCGGTCGCGCCCGGCATCGGCTTCGGCGAGCACGGCGACGAGTTCGTCCGCATCGCGCTGGTGGAGAACGAGCATCGCATCCGTCAGGCGGCGCGCTCGGTGCGCCGCTTCCTTGAAACGGCGGACGAGACGTTGCACAACGTCGTCCCGCTCGCCGCGGCCCGCTGACGGGGGATTCCATCAGCGGCCGCGGCTCCTCTCGTCGGCGCATTCGGACCTGATCTCATGGCGGAACCTCTGAGGGTCGGCGTCGCCGGCCTCGGCACGGTCGGCTCGGCCGTCGTTCGCATTCTGGGCGCCCGCGCCGCGGAGCTGGAGGCGCGCGCCGGGCGTCCGATCGTCGTCACCGCCGTGTCCGCCCGCGACAGGACGCGCGACCGCGGGCTCGACCTCGCCAACGTCTCCTGGCACGTGGACGCGAGCCAGATGGCCCGCGCCGCCGACGTCGATCTGGTGGTGGAGCTGATCGGCGGCGCCGAGGGCGCGGCCAAGGCCTGCGTCGAGACCGCGATCGAGTTCGGCCGCCCGGTCGTCACCGCCAACAAGGCGCTGCTCGCCCATCACGGCCTCGCCATCGCCACGGCGGCGGAGGCGAAGGGCGTCGCGGTCGGGTTCGAGGCGGCGGTCGCCGGCGGCGTGCCGATCGTAAAAACTCTGCGCGAGGGCATGTCCGCCAACCGCATGGGCCGCGTGTTCGGCATCCTGAACGGCACCTGCAACTACATCCTGACCCGGATGGAGAAGGAGAAGATCGGCTTCGCCGAGTGCCTGGCCGACGCGCAGAAGCTCGGCTACGCCGAGGCCGATCCCACCTTCGACATCGGCGGCTTCGACACCGCCCACAAGCTGGCGCTGCTGGCGACGCTCGCCTTCGGCGTGCAGCCGGACCCGGACGGCATCTATGTGGAGGGCATCGCCTCCATCACCCCGCTCGACCTGCAGATGGCCGAGGAGCTAGGCTATCGGGTGAAGCTGCTCGGCGTCGCGACCCGTTCGGAGGCCGGCGTGGAGCAGCGGGTGCATCCCTCCATGCTGCCGATGGATTCGGCCGTGGCCCGCGTCGGCGGCGTCACCAACGCCGTCGAGATCGACGGCGACGCGGTCGGCGCGCTGGTGCTCTCGGGCGCGGGCGCGGGCGGCGACGCCACCGCCTCCGCCGTGGTCGCGGACATCGTGGACATCGCCCGCGGCGTGAGCGGGCCGGTGTTCGGCGTTCCGGCCGCGACGCTCGCGGCGCCGTCGCGGGCGCCCATGGCCCGGCACGAGGGCGGCTACTACATCCGCCTGTCGGTGCTCGACCGGCCGGGCGCGGCGGCGGCCATCGCCACCCGCATGGCGGAGCAGGGCATTTCGCTGAAGAGCATCGTCCAGCACGGCAAGCAGGACGACGCCGAGGCCGACGCGGTCTCCGTGGTCCTGATCACCTACGCCACCACCGAATCCGCGCTGCGCGGCGCTCTGGACGCCATCGAGGCGGACGGGCATATCGACGGCGCGCCGCAGGTGATCCGCATCGAGAAGCGGTGAAGGGTTCCCGCGACGCGCGAGCGCCGCGACGCATGCGCTTTCGGCCGTCGCGGCGGCCGCCGCCTGCCCGTTGAGCCGGACGCGTCGCGCCCGGCGCGGGTCCGCTCCGGCGCCGCAAGCGCGCCCGGGGCTCTCGTCGAGGGACGTGACGTGGCCAAGAAGACGGCGAACGCCGAGAGGGTTGCGGAGGAGCGGCCGGCTTTGATCGACGCCGTGGAGGTGATCGACCGGGCGCTCACCATCGAGATCGTGCGCGTGACCGAGCGGGCGGCGGTGGCCGCGGCGCTGCTGCGCGGCCGGGGCGACGAGCGCCAGGCGGACGAGGCCGCCGTCTCCGCCATGCGGCGGGAGCTGGACCGGCTGCCGATCCGCGGCACCATCGTCATCGGCGAGGGCGACCGCATCGGCGCGCCCATGCTGTTCATCGGCGAGGAGGTGGGCACGGGGCAGGGGCCGCGCGTGGACATCGCGCTCGATCCGCTCGAGGGCGCGACGCTCTGCGCCAAGTCCCAGTCCAACGCCATCTCCGTGGTCGCGCTCGCCGAAGACGGCACGCTGCTGAAGGCGCCCGACGTCTATATGGAGAAGATCGCGGTCGGCCCCGGCTATCCCGCCGGCGTGGTGGCGCTCGACCGCAGCCCGGCGGAAAACCTCGCGAGCCTTGCGGCCGCCAAGGGCGTCCCGGTCTCCGAGCTCACCGCCTGCATCCTCGACCGCCCGCGCCACGGCCGCCTGATCGAGGCGGTGCGTCAGACCGGGGCCGCGATCCGCCTGATCACCGACGGCGACCTCGCGGGCGTGATCCACACCACCGATCCGGACGAGACCGGCATCGACATCTATCTCGGCGTCGGCGGCGCGCCCGAAGGCGTGCTGGCGGCGGCGGCGCTGCATTGCACCGGCGGCCAGATGCAGGCGCGGCTGCTGCTCGACCAGCCCGACGCACGGCGCAAGGCGGCGGAGGCCGGCATCAAGGACTTCGGCAAGATCTACGATCTGGCCGAGATGGTGCGCGGCGACGTGCTGTTCGCCGCCACCGGCGTCACCGACGGCGGGCTGCTGTCCGGCGTGCGCTTTGGGCGGCGCGGCGTGGTGACCGAGACGCTGGTCATGCGCTCCTCCACCGGCACCACGCGCCGCATCCGCGCCGAGCACGCGCAGACGGAGAAGTTCCATCTCGAGTGAGCCGCGCCGTCCCGCAGCGGACGCGTTTCTCGGCGTGACGGCGTCGTTCGGCGGCCGCGTCTGGCGCGACCGCCTCGACGTGCTCGGCCGCGCCGTGGCGGACGAGATCGTCCGCCATCACGGGCTGAGCCCGTTCCTCGCCCGCACGCTCGCCGGCCGCGGCGTGACGAGCGCGGGCGTGGACGAGCACCTCGATCCGTCGCTCGCGCGGCTCATGCCGGACCCGGACGTGCTGACCGCCATGCCGGAGGCCGCCGCCCGGCTGGCCGACGCCTGTGAGCGGGGCGAGAGCGTCGCGATCTTCGGCGATTACGACGTGGACGGGGCGACCTCCTCCGCGCTGCTGGCGGAGTTTCTCACCGCCGCCGGCTGCGCCGTGCAGGTGCACATCCCGGATCGCATCTTCGAGGGCTACGGCCCGAACGTGGCCGCCATCGACATGCTGGCGGAGGCCGGCGCCACGCTGCTGATCACCGCCGACTGCGGCGCCACCAGCTTCGAGCCGCTGGCCCACGCCCGCGCCCGCGGGCTCGACGTGGTGGTGATCGACCATCACCAGATGGGCGCGGAGTTGCCGCCGGCCAACGCGCTGGTCAATCCCAACCGGCAGGACGACCTGTCCGGCCTCGGCCATCTGGCCGCCTGCGGCGTCGCCTTCATGACGCTGGTCGCAACCCGCCGGGAGCTGCGCCGCCGCGGGTTCTGGGCCCGCAAGGGTGGCGAGCCGGACCTGCGGACGGGGCTCGATCTGGTGGCGCTCGGAACGGTGGCGGACGTGGTGCCGTTGACGGGCCTCAACCGCGCCTTCGTCGCCAAGGGGCTGATCGAACTGCGCGGCCGCCGCCGCCTCGGCCTGCGCGCGCTGATGGACGCGGCCCGTCTCGACGGCCCGCCGACGCCGTACCATCTCGGCTTCCTGCTCGGGCCCCGCATCAACGCCGGCGGGCGCATCGGCGACGCGGGCCTCGGCTGCCGGCTGATGCTGGCCGACGACGAACAGGAGGCGGGCCGGATCGCGGCCGAGCTCGACCGGCTGAACGGCGAGCGGCAGGCGCTCGAGCGCGGCACGCTCGCCGAGGCCGAAGCGGAGGCCTACGCCGCGCTCGGCCCCGAGGGCGACGGCGCGTCCGTGGTCGTGGTGTCCGGCGAGGGCTGGCATCCGGGCGTGGTGGGGCTGGTGGCGGCGCGGCTGAAGGAGCGGTTTCGCCGCCCGGCCTTCGCCGTGGCTTTCCTGCCGGACGGGACGGGGACCGGCTCGGGCCGTTCGATCCCCGGCGTCGATCTCGGCGCCGCCGTCCGCGCCGCCGTGGACGAGGGTCTGCTGGTCAAGGGCGGCGGCCACGCCATGGCGGCGGGCGTCACCGTGCGCAAAAGCGCGCTCGGCGCCTTCCGGGCGCATCTCGAACAGGCGCTCGGCGCCGCCGTGACGCGGGCGCGGGCCGATCAGGCGCTGAAGATCGACGCCGCGCTGACGGCGGCCGCCGCCACGCTCGATCTGGCGCGGGATCTGGAGCGGGCCGGCCCGTTCGGCTCCGGCGCGCCGGAGCCGGTGCTGGC
>NZ_JBHTMX010000174.1:0-6155 GCF_042679725.1 Methylopila musalis | reverse complement strand
TGGAGCGCGTGCGTCCCTACGCGCCGCTGGTCGCGCAGCTGATCGCCACCAGCCTTGGGCTGGACCAGACCCGCCGTCGGCGCCGCGCGTCGCCCGCCGAGGCCGCCGACGCCTATCGCCGCCAGCGCGCGCGCCTCGGCGCCTCGCTGTTCGCCGAGGCCTGAGCACGGACGTTTCCCGGGAGCTTCCGGTTGGGCAACCGTCATGACTGCGCTTGAGTACGCGCCCGGATGGTCCGAGTCGGGTACGGGCTGAGTGCTTCGCTCGACATGTCGAGGATCAGGATCGCTCGCCACGATCCGCGAAGATTCAAACAGGCTCCAACGCCCCAAAAGCATCTCTGCCGGATGGCCCTCCTCCGGACATGACAAAGGGCGCTGAGGGGCGCCCTTTGAACCCGGTCGTCGGAGATGTTTCGCCGGCTTACACGCCGATGCGGCGACGTCCGGTCCATGTGCGGCCGGCGGCCATGGCGCGGGCGATGCCGGCTTCGGCCTCGCCGGCGATCTGGTTGGCGCGGCCGCGAAGCACCAGTTTGTCGTCGCCGGTCATACGGCCAAGAGCCTGCTGCAGCCGGCCCTTGATCTGCTTGGCGACGCCTTCCATCCGATCCTTGTTCATCGCGGCCTCCCGAGCCTAGCGCATCTTGTCGTATTCTTGTCCCATGAACGCTGAATGACGCCTTGAGGTTGCGCAAGATCACCAAAAGAATCGTGCGCTTAAGATCATGACTTTCGACGCGCTCGCGGCGGCGCGGCGGGTCTGGTAGCGTCGCGCCTCCTCATGACAGCCCCGACGAGCCCCGTGACCGCCACGCCGACCCTTCGCGACGCGCCCGATCTCGCCGCCTTCGCCGACCGCATCCGCTCCGGAGACCGCGCCGCGCTCGCCCGCGCCATCACCTTCGCGGAGTCGCGGCGGGCCGATCGTCAGGCCTTCGCGCGCGCTCTGGTGCAGGAGCTTCTGCCCCTGACCGGCAAGGCGATCCGCGTCGGCGTCACCGGCGTGCCGGGCGTCGGCAAGTCCACCACCATCGACACGCTCGGCAGCCGGCTGACGGCCGCCGGCCACACGGTGGCGGTGCTCGCCGTCGATCCGTCCTCCACCCGCACCGGCGGCTCGATCCTCGGCGACAAGACCCGCATGCAGCGCCTCGCCATGGACCGGCGCGCCTATGTGCGCCCCTCCCCCTCCGCCGGCACGCTCGGCGGCGTCGCGGCCAAGACACGCGAGAGCATGCTGCTGGCGGAGGCCGCCGGCTTCGACGTGATCCTGGTGGAGACGGTGGGCATCGGCCAGTCGGAGACCACGGTCTCGGACATGACGGACGTGTTTCTGGTACTGATGCTGCCCGGCGCGGGCGACGAGCTTCAGGGAATCAAGAAGGGCGTGCTGGAGATCGCCGACATCATCGCCGTGAACAAGGCGGACGGCGACGGCGCGTCCCGCGCCAAGGCGGCGGCGGCGGAATACGCCGGGGCGCTGCGCATCCTGTCGGGACAGGGCGGCGCCTGGACGCCGGAGGTGCTGACCGTGTCCGGCCTCGCCGACGAGGGCCTCGACCGGCTCTGGGCGCGGGTCGAAGCCTGCCGCGACGCCCGCGCCAAGGCGGGCGAGCTCGCGCGCCGGCGCGCGGCCCAGCAGGTGCGCTGGATGTGGACCATGGTGGAGGCCCGTTTCCGGGAGCGCCTCGCCGACGACCCGCGCCTTGCGGCGCGGGTGCCGACGCTGGAGGGCGACGTGGCCTCCGGGGCGCTGGCGCCGACGGTCGCGGCCGACGAGATCGCCCGCGTTCTGGGCTTCTGAGACCGCCGGCCCGCTGCGTCTCAGATCGCCGTGAAGCCGTTGTCCACGAACAGCTGGACGCCGTTCACGAAGCTCGCGTCCTCGCTCGCCAGGAACAGCGCGGCCTTGGCCACCTCCTCCGGCTCGCCGATGCGCCCCTGCTGGGCGGCGATGGCGGCGTCCGAGACGTCGACGCCCAGACGCTGCAGGTCGGCGACCTCGCGCAGGCCGTGGGGCGTGCGGATGAAGCCCGGGCAGACCGCGTTGCAGCGGATGTTCTGGTCGCGGAACTCGACCGCGATGGCGCGGGCGAACATGTGGCAGGCGCCCTTGGTGGTGTCGTAGAGCACCTCCATCGGCGTCGCCGCCACCGCCGAGATCGACGAGGTGCAGACGATCGAGCCGCCGCCCGCCGCGATCATGCCCGGCAGCACGGCGCGGGTCATGAGGAACATGGAGCGCACGTTCACGGCGTGCAGCCAGTCCCACTCCTGCACGGTGGTCTCGAGAAACGGCTTAATGACGATAGTGCCGGCGTGGTTGAACAGCACCGTGACGGGGCCAAAACGCTCCTCGACCGCCTTGACCGCCGCGATCACCTGCGCCTCGTCCGACACGTCGGCGACGAAGGCTTCCGCCACCCCGCCGGCGGCGCGGATCTCGGCGGCGAGGCTCGACGCCGCCTCGCCGTTCAGATCGACGATGGCGACCTTGGCGCCCTCCGCCGCGAACAGCCGCGACGAAGCGCCGCCCATGCCGGTCGCGCCGCCCGAGACGATCGCGACCTTGTCCTGAAGTTTTCCGGGCATTCTCACTGGTCCTGACACATGAAACCGGGGGACCCGCGCCGAGGCGCGGGTCCGAAAGACGGGGGAGGACGACGCGAAGCGCCGCCGCTCAGGCGGTTTCGCCCACGGGACGGCCACGCTCGCCGCCCGAGACCGCGAACTCCTCCTCCGGCGACAGCACCAGACGGTGGCGGCGGTAGAAGGCGAAGTAGGCGAGGCCCGTGAGGTACCAGGCCGCGGCCGCCACCGCCGCCCAGCGGTAGAGCGGATCGAAGAACTGGTAGGCGAGCGTCAGCACGCAGACCGCGATCACGATCACCGCGCCGGCGCGGCCGAACGGGCTCACGAACGGCCGGGCGATGTTCGGGTAGAGCGCCTTGAGCCGCAGATAGGCGATGCTCTGCAGGATGTAGGACACCATGCCGGCGAACACGATCATGCTGACGAGGAAGCCGCCCATGAAGGCGACATTGTCCTTGCCGCCGAGGAACCACACCACCAGCAGCACCGCGAGCGCGAAGCCGGAGCCGGCGGCGAGCGCGATGTTCGGGGTCTGGGTGCGCGCGTTCGTCACCGAGAGCGCGGTCGGCAGGTAGCCGGCGCGGGAGAGCGAGTAGATGTTGCGGCCCGAGGCGAAGCTGCCGGCGAAGAAGCTGGCGGCGAGGCCGAGCACCGCGACCGAGGCTAGGAGCTTCGCCCAGCTGTCGCCGAAGATGGTGCGGAAGCCGTCGAGCAGCGGCTCGCCGGACTGGCCCATGGCGAAGCTGCCGTTCGGGATGGCCGCGCTGAAGAACAGCACGCCGAGAGCCAGCGCGATCAGCGTGACGATGGACAGGATGAGCGCGCGCGGCATGTCGCGGGTGGGGTTCTTCGCCTCCTCCGCGGTCAGCGGAAGCTGCTCCACCGCCAGGAACATGTAGACGCCGAAGGGCAGCGCCAGCATGACGCCGGTGAAGCCGAAGGGCAGCCACGAGCCGCCGCCGTCGTCGAGCTTCACGGCCGCGCCGTCCGCTCCGACGCCGATGTTCAGCGCATATTTGACGAAATCGACGTGCGGGATCGCGACCACGTAGAAGAACACGAGCACGAGGATCGCCGCCACGGTGATCCACGTCACCACGCGCATGGACAGCTCCAGCCCGCGCATGGAAAGGCCGAGCATCACCGCGTAGCCGACCACCCACCACACCGGCAGGAACTCCGCCGGCGTGCCGAAGATCGCCGCCAGATAGGAGCTCATGAAGAACATGTTGGCGCCGGGCGCGAGCACGAATTCGATGTTCTCCGCAAGGCCGGTGGTGAAGCCGCCCCAGGGGCCGAGCGCGGTGCGCGAGAAGGAATAGGCGCCGCCGGTATGGGGCAGCGCCGCGCTCATCTCGCCGATGGAGGAGCACAGCAGAACATACATGCCGCCGATGATGACGGTGGCCGCCAGCATGCCGCCGAAGCCGCCCTGGGACAGGCCGATGTTCCAGCCGGAATACTCGCCGGCGACCACCGCGCCGACGCCCATCATCCACAGCGTGAACAGGCCGGCGTGGCGCTTGAGCTGCCGCTGCTCGAAATAGCTGTCGTCGACGGTCTGGTAGGTCACGCCGCCGCTGGCGGACGCGGTTCGCCCGATCGTGTCCGTTGTCATGGTGTGAAACCGATCCCCTGAACGTGGCGCGTCCCGTGCGCGCGCCTTCCGAAGCAGCCATCAATGGAAACCGGAGCGTTGCGGGACATATCCCCGAGGGGATACAGCTTCTGCTCAAAGATCGGTCACGCCCACAGAAGGAGCGAAACGTGCAGGCCCTCGCCGCGTGGAACGACGCCGCGCCCGGCCTCGTCGGCCTGATCGGGCGGACGGGACTGCCGCCGACGCTTGACGCCGCGCTCGGCGCGCTGGCGCCGTTCGATCTGAGCTGCGCCTTCGCCTATCCGGGCGAGCAGAGGCCGCTGCTGCTGCACGACAATCTCGGCGGCGTGGCCCCGCCGGAGATCATGCGCAACTACCTGTCGGGCACCTATCTGCTCGACGCGGTCTATTCCGCCTGCCTGCGCGGCGCGCCGGAAGGGCTGCACCGCCTGAGCGAACTGGCGCCGGACGAGTTCTTCGGCGGCGACTACTACAACTCGCCGGACGTCCACCCCTGCATCTCCATGGAGACCGGCTCGCTCGCCGAGGAGATCGTGTTTCTGGCCACGCCCGGCGACGGGCTCTACGTGGCCTACTCGCTGCTGCGGCAGGCCCAGAGCGGCGCGTTTTCGAAGGACGAGTTCGCCCGGCTCGCCGCGGCCGCCCCGCTCGCCACCGCGCTGATGCGCCAGCACTGGCGCACGCTCGCGCCGCCGCAGCCCGCGCCCCGGATCGTGGACGGCGAGGCGGTGGTGGAGCGCGCGTTCCGCACCTTCGCGCCGGCGGAGCTGACGCCGCGCGAGCAGACCATCGTCAGCCTGATCCTGCGCGGCCATTCCAGCCTGTCGATCGGCAACAACCTCGCCATCGCCGAGGGCACGGTGAAGATCCACCGCAAGCACATCTACGCCAAGCTCGGCATCTCCAGCCAGACCGAGCTGTTCAACCTGTTCGTCCGCCATATCCTCGCCGAGCGCGTCTGACGCGGCGCTTGACGGCGCCGCCCGCTCCTGTACCGTCCGGTACAGTTTACCAGTCGGTACAGGAGACGCCCATGTCCGCACGCCCGCCTTTCCCGCCCTTCACCGCGGAGACCGCCGCCCAGAAGGCCCGCCTCGCCGAAGACGCCTGGAACGGGCGCGACCCGCAGAAGGTGGCGCTGGCCTACACGCCGGACAGCGTGTGGCGGAACCGGGCCGAGTTCGTGCACGGGCGCGACGAGATCGTCGCCTTCCTCACCCGCAAATGGGCGCGAGAGCTGGACTACCGGCTGATCAAGGAGGTGTGGGCCTTCACCGACGACCGCATCGCCGCGCGCTTCGCCTATGAGTGGCGCGACGATTCCGGGCAGTGGTTCCGCTCCTACGGCAACGAGAACTGGGAGTTCGACGCGCAGGGGCTGATGCGGCGGCGGCTCGCCTCCATCAACGACCTGCCGATCGCAGAGAGCGACCGCAGGTTCCACTGGCCGCAGGGCCGCCGGCCGGACGAGCATCCGGGCCTGAGCGACCTCGGGCTCTGACGGGCGTGGCGCGCCCTCCGGCCGAGCGGGCGGCGCTGCTGCCCGCCATCGCCGAAGTGTTCCGGGAGCACGGCTACGAGGGCGCGAGCCTCGCTCTGATCGGCGCGGCGACCGGGCTCGGCAGGGGCAGCCTCTACCACTTCTTTCCCCGCGGAAAGGAGGAGATGGCGGAGGCGGCCCTGGCCGGGATCGACAGCTGGTTCGAGCGCGAGGTCTATGCGCCGCTCCGGGACGCCGAGGCGCCGGATGAGGCGATCGCCGCCATGTTCGACAGCGTCGACGCCTATTTCCGCACCGGTCGGCGCGCCTGCCTCGTGGGCGTGCTGGCGCTCGGCGACGCCCGCGACCGGTTCGCGGAGGCGATCCGCAGCTACTTCGTGCGCTGGGTGGCGGCGCTGGAAGGCGCGCTGGTCCGCGCCGGCCGCGCGCCGGACGAGGC
>NZ_JBHTMX010000173.1:0-6167 GCF_042679725.1 Methylopila musalis | reverse complement strand
CAGCCGTACCAGCGGCGACAGCGTGGCGAGGGCGGCGAGCGCGAACAGCGTGACGCCCGCGACGCGCGCCCAGACCGGCGCCGCGTCCCAGAGGCCGAACCATGACACCGTGAGGAAGAGCAGGCCGACCGCGAGCGTGGCCGCAAGCGCCGGCCACGCCGCTTCCCACGCGATGGCGAGGGCCGCGCGCCGGGCGAGGCGGTCGATCAGGGACCCGCGCGGCGGGCGCGGGGTCGAGTGGGTGTCGTCCAAACGCCGGTCTCCCGTGCGCGCCCGTTCCCCCCTCAAGGCGTTTCGCGCATCGAAGGGGCAAGACTAGCACGCGACGGCGCGGACGCTACCCCATGCCCGGAGCGACGCGTCACTCCGCCGTGAGGCTCAGCCCGGAAGGCGCTCGGCGGCTCAGGCCTCGCGCAGCCAGTCCGGAACGTGGTCGAGCGCGATCAGGTCGTCGAGCGAGGGGCGGGGGCGCACCACGGCGTAGCGGTCGCCGTCCACCAGCACCTCCGGCACGAGCGGCCGGGAGTTGTAGGTGGTGGCCTGCACCGCGCCGTAGGCGCCGGCGGACATCACCGCCAGCAGGTCGCCCGCCTCGGGCGCCGCCATGTCGCGGTCGAGCGCCAGATAGTCGCCGGTCTCGCACACCGGCCCCACCACGTCGGCGCGCCGGCGCGGGGCGTCGGGGGCGGGCTCGGCCACGGGCCAGATCTCGTGATGGGCGTCGTAGAGCGTCGGCCGGATCAGGTCGTTCATGCCGGCGTCCACGATCACGAAGGTCTTGGCGGCGCCCTCCTTCACGTAGATCACGCGGGTGAGCAGCACGCCGGCGTTGCCCACGATCAGCCGGCCGGGCTCGAACACCAGCGTCGCCTTCAGGTCGGCGGTCAGGCGCTTGACCACGGCCGCGTAGGCGTCCGGATGGGGCGGAGGCTCGTTGTCGTCGCGGTAGGGGATGCCGAGCCCGCCGCCGAGGTCCACATGGTCGATGGCGTGGCCGTCCGCGCGCAGTTCGCCCACGAAGCCGACCAGCCGGGAGATCGCGCTGTCGAACGGGTCGAGCTCGGTGATCTGGCTGCCGATGTGCATGTCGACGCCCGAGACCTTGAGGCCCGGAAGCCGCGCGGCCTCCGCATAGACCCGGCGGGCGTCGGCGATCGGAACGCCGAACTTGGTCTCGGACGAGCCGGTGGAGATCTTGGCGTGGCTCTTGGCGTCCACGTCCGGATTGACGCGGAGCGCGATGTGGGCGGTCGCGCCCTTGTCGGCCGCCACCTGCGACAGCAGGCGCAGCTCCGGCTCGCTCTCCACGTTGAAGGCGAGGATGCCGGCCTCGACGCCGGCCGCGAGCTCCGCCGCGGTCTTGCCCACGCCCGAGAAGGTGATGCGCTCGCCCGGCACGCCGGCCTTCAGCGCCCGATGCAGCTCCCCGCCGGACACCACGTCCGTGCCGACGCCGAGCCGCGCCAGCGTGGTCAGCACCGCCTGGTTGGAGTTCGCCTTGAGCGCGTAGCAGACCAGATGGTCCACGCCCGCGAAGGCCTCGCGGAACACGCGCACGTGCCGCGTCAGGGTCGCGGTGGAGTAGACGTAGACGGGCGTCCCCACCTCATCCGCGATGCGGGCGAGGGGCACGTCCTCGGCGCCGAGCGCGCCGTCGGCGTAAGCGAAATGGTGCATGGTCGGTCCGGTGGGGCGCTGGGCCGCGCCCCGTCAGTTCAGGAGACGGTCGAGCACGAAGGGCCGGTCGGGCTTGGCCGGCTTTTCCTCCACCGTGCCGTCGGGCCGGGTGACCTTCACGGTCGGAGCGCCGGGAGGCGGCTCCGGCGCGCCCTTGCGGCCGCAGCCGCCCACGGCGAGCGCGAAGGCGAGGACGGCGAGAGCGCAGGCGGCGCGGGGCGAGGGGCTGGACACGGCGTCAGGTCCTTCGGCTCAAGGGGTGGGGCGCGTCAGGCGTCCTTGGGCGTGTTGTCGAAGGCCTGCGCCTCCTTGGCAAGCGTCTTCCGCCAGCGGATGACCTGCGCCTTCACGTTGACGGGCGCCGCGCCGCCGTAGCTGGTGCGGCTCGCGACCGAGCGGCGCACGCCCAGAACCTCGAACACCGCCTCGGTGACGCGGGGCTCCACCGCCTGCATGTCGGCGAGCGGCAGGCGCTCGAGCGGCAGCTTCTTCTCCGCCGCCACCGCCACGATGCGGCCGGTGACGTGATGCGCCTCCCGGAACGGCAGGCCGAGCACCCGCACCAGCCAGTCGGCGAGATCGGTGGCGGTGGCGTAGCCCGCGCCCGCGGCCTGGGTCATGGTGCGGACGTGAACCGTCATGTCCAGCACCATGCCGGTGGTGGCGGCGATGTTGAGGTCGAGCGTGTCGAGCGCGTCGAACAGCCCTTCCTTGTCCTCCTGCATGTCCTTGGAATAGGCGAGCGGCAGGCCCTTCATCACGGTCAGCAGCGCCACCAGCGCGCCGATGACGCGGCCGGTCTTGCCCCGCACCAGTTCGGCGGCGTCGGGGTTGCGCTTCTGCGGCATGATGGACGAGCCGGTGGAGAAGCGGTCCGACAGGCGGATGAAATTGAACTGCGGCGTCGACCACAGCACGATCTCCTCCGCGAAGCGGGAAAGATGGCCGGCGCAGATCGCGGCGAAGGACAGGGTCTCCAGCACGAAGTCCCGGTCGGACACGCTGTCGATGGAGTTCGCGGTGGGCCGGTCGAAGCCGAGGCCGCGGGCGGTCATCTCGCGGTCGATCGGGAACGAGGTGCCGGCGAGCGCGGCGGCGCCGAGCGGGCATTCGTTGAGGCGCCGGCGGGCGTCGGCGAGGCGGCCGCGGTCGCGGCCGATCATCTCCACATAGGCCATCAGGTGATGGGCGAACGTGACCGGCTGGGCGCTCTGCAGATGGGTGAAGCCCGGCATCACCGTGTGGAGGTGTCCGCCGGCGCGGCCGATCAGCGCCTGCTGCAGCCCATGCAGGCTCCGGTCCAGCCCGTCCAGCGCGTCGCGCACGAACATGCGGAAGTCGGTCGCGACCTGGTCGTTGCGCGAGCGCGCGGTGTGCAGGCGCCCGGCGGCGGGGCCGACGATCTCGGTCAGCCGGTTCTCCACGTTGAGGTGGATGTCCTCCAGCGCGCGCGAAAAGGTGAAGCGGCCCTCCTCGATCTCGGCGAGAACCTGGTTCAGACCCTTGAAGATCGCCGCGGCGTCCTCACGCTCCACGATGCCGGTGGCGGCGAGCATGGCGATGTGGACCTTGGAGCCGCGGATGTCCTGGGCGTAGAAGCGGCGATCGAAGTCGATCGAGGCGTTGATCGCTTCGAGAACGGCGTCCGGCGCCTCGGAGAACCGGCCGCCCCACATCGAATTGCTCATCTGATAAAGGTCCCGTCGCGCGGCGCCCGCGGGGCGCGTTCATCGAGGTCGAACAAGCATGCCAGAGCCCAAGCTCCGCCAGACCCCAAGCCCCGTAGGCAGGCCCTGGGTCCGCAGGGGTCTGTTCGGCGCGGCCGCCGTCGCGGGGCTCGCCGCGCTCGCCCTATACGGGATCGGCGGCGGCGACAAGGCCCAAGCGGCCTGCGCCGCCTCGCCGGAAACGCTCGCGGCCGTGGCGAAGGCCGCCCGGGGCGAGGTCGCCGGGGTGGTGGCGCCGTCCGAACCGCGCCCGCTGCCGCCGCTCGCATTCCAGGACGCGTCGGGCGCCGGGCTCGGCCTCGACCGGTTCAAGGGCAAGGTGGTGCTGCTCAACCTTTGGGCCACCTGGTGCGCGCCCTGCCGCAAGGAGATGCCGGCGTTGGACCGCTTGCAGGCGGAGCGCGGCGGCGCGGACTTCGAGGTGGTGGCCGTGTCGCTCGATTTCGGCGCCACCGACAAGCCCAAGGCCTTCCTGAAGGAGATCGGCTCGCAGAACCTCGCCTTCTACGCCGATCCGTCCAACAAGGTGTTCCGGGATCTGCGCGCGGTCGGCCGGGGCTCGGGCATGCCGACCACCCTGATCCTCGACCGCGCCGGCTGCGAGATCGGCTTCCTGCCCGGCCCCGCGGAATGGGCGAGCGCCGACGCGCTCAAACTGATCGACGCCGCGCTCGGGCGCTAGCCGGCGGCCTCGCCCCGGAACGCCGCCGCCGTCATGCGCCGCACCTCGGCCTCGGCGGCGCGGGCCACCGCCTTGCGGTCGGTCCCGGCGTCGATGCGGATCGGCGCGCCGAAGCTGACGGTGACGTCGATCGCGCCGCCGCGCAGCACCGCCCACATGTGCGGCAGAATGTCGAGATCGCCGTACCACGCCACCTCCTGACGGCCGCGGCGCCCGAGCGGCAGGCCGTTGCGGTGGGTGTAGGCGATGGAGACCGGCTGCACGAAGGCCTCCTCGCCGCCGCCCGAGACGATGGCGGCGCGGGCCGCGCCGATCAGCGCCGAGCGGAACGGCAGCAGGCGCACGCCGTCGTTGGAGGTGCCTTCCGCGAACAGCACGATCGGATCGCCGGCGACCATCCGCTCGCTCATCTCGCGGCTCACCGCGCCGGTCGCGCGGCGCCGCTGGCGGTCCACGAAGATCGAGCGCTGCAGCCGGGCGAAGGCGCCGAACAGCGGCCAGGACGCGATCTCGGACTTGGCGACGAACGAGACCGGCGCGGTCGCGCCCAGCACCACGATGTCGAGCCAGGAGGCGTGGTTGGCGGTCATCAGCAGCGGCCGGCCCACGCCCGGCACGCCGACCACCCGCCGGCGGACGCCGATGGCGCCGAGCGCGAAGCGGTGGAACAGCACCGGGATCCGCCGGGCGGCGGGGCTGCCGAGCTTCAGCGCCACATGCTGGACGGGCAGGCCGACGAGGGTGGCCGCGGCGAGCGCCGCGACGCCGAGCCCGGCGCGAACGGAACGGAGCGGCAAGGGGGATCAGTCCTCGCGGTCGTCGAGCGGCACGGCGTAGAGCTCCAGCCGGTGGTCCACCAGCCGGTAGCCGAGCCTGCGGGCGATCTCCGCCTGCAGCGCCTCGATCTCCTCGTTGCGGAACTCCACCACCTTGCCCGAGCGCAGGTCGATCAGGTGGTCGTGGTGCTCGTCCGGCGCGGGCTCGTAGCGCGAGCGGCCGTCGCGGAAGTCCACGCGGGCGATCACGCCGGCGTCCTCGAACAGCTTCACCGTGCGGTAGACGGTGGAGATGGAGATGCGCGGATCGAGCGCGGAGGCCCGGCGATAGAGCTCCTCCACGTCCGGGTGGTCGTCGGCCCCTCCGATCACGCGCGCGATGGTGCGGCGCTGCTCGGTCATGCGCATGCCCTTGGAGGCGCAGAGGCGCTCGATCGTTTCGGTCTTGAGCGCTGTCGTGGCCATGCGGCCGCCTCCCTTGCGCAAGCGAGGATGTTCCGGAGCTTATAAGAGCGCCAAGGCGAGCCGTAAACGTGAGCCTGATCAAACCTCGGACGGCGGCGCGGCTCAGGCCATGTCGAGGGCGAGCACCAGCGCCGAGGCGCGCCCGCCGTCGGCGCGCTGGTAATAGGCCGCGCGGTGCCCGACCTGTTTGAAGCCGAAGCTCTCGTAGAGCCGGATCGCGGCCACGTTGTCCTCGTCCACCTCCAGCGCCACCCGTCGCGCGCCGGCGGCGGCGAGCTGGCCGAGATGGCGGCCGAACAGCGCCTTGCCGCCGCCCTGGCCGCGCCGGCGCTCCACCACCGCGACCGAGAGCACCTCGGCCTCGTCGACGGCGATCCGGGAGATGGCGAAGCCCTTGGGGCGGGAGCTCCCCTCCCGATAGAGCGTCGAGGCGACCACCGCCCGGTCGCGCAGCAGCGATTCCATCTCCTCGATGCTCCAGCCGCGCGCGAAGCTGGCGGCGTGCAGCGCAGCCAGTTCGTCGGCGTCGCCGGCGTCCGCCGTCGTCACCGCCCAGTGCGGCGTGCGGCCGAGAAGCGCGTCCCAGTACCAGAGCCAGAGCATGTCCGCGTCACAACCGGGGCTCTCCCCCGGTCCTCCCGTTGAGCGCGATCACCGGCGCGCGATGCGCCCCGCCGTCTGGGGATGCGCGTCCGCCGCCTTGAGGTAGAGCGGCCGGGGCGGCGCAAGGTCCGGATCGGACTCGGCCCCGAGCCGCGCCAGCCAGACCGGGTCCGGCGCATGGTGCGGCCCGGCGGCCTTCTCGAACGCGCCGCCACCCGCCGCGAGCACCGCGTCGGC
>NZ_JBHTMX010000172.1:0-6181 GCF_042679725.1 Methylopila musalis | reverse complement strand
AGGCCTGCGGCGCGGTCAGCGCCAGCAACCCGGCGTCGTGCAGGGCGCGCAGGTTGCCGAGCGGCAGGCTGGCCTCCCGGTCGTGGCGCTCGGCGGTGGCGGCGATGGCCGGCGCCAGCGCCTCCACGGCCCGAAGCGGGTCCAGACCGCCGAAGACGGAGGACGACAGCGGAGCGTCGGCGCGCATCAGGCGAAGGCCCGGCTGCTGGCGGGAGCGATCCGCGATCCCGCCACCGAAGGCGCGGCCGCGACGGTCGCCTCGAGCACGTCGATGAAGCGCTGGACCGAGCGCGACGGCGCGCCCGCCGTGCGCAGCCGCAGGCTGGCCCGGCCGAGCTCCGGCAGGCCGCCGGCGGCGAGGATCTGAAGCCCGGCCGGCACGCTGAGCGGCGTGCGGACGGTGACGCCGAGTTCGGCGGAGATGGCGGCCCAGACCCCGCTCAGGCTGCTGCTGGTGAACACCGAACGCCACGGCCGGCCCGCCGCCTCCAGCGCGCCCACCGCCTTGGCGGCGAACAGGCAGGGCGCCCCCATGAGCACGAGGGGAAGCCGGGCCTGTTCGTTCGGCGCGAAACCCGCCGGAATGATCCAGACGATGGGGAACTCCGCGATGGCGCGGCCGTTGCGCGGCGCGCCCTCGTCCCCGAGGCACCAGTAGAGAACCACGTCGAGCGCGCCGGACTCGAGCGCCTCCAGCAGCACGGCGTTCCGCTCCACCCGCGCCTCCACCGCGATGGTGGGGTGGGAGCGCGCGAACCGTCCGAGCAGGTCCGGCAGCCACGTCTCGGCCAGATCCGGCGGAAGCCCCACCCGCACCCGGCCGGCGACGTCGTCGCCCGCCACCGCCGACAGCGCCTCGTCGTTCAGGTTGATGAGCTTCTGGGCGTAGCGCAGCAGCGTCTCGCCGGCCTCCGTCAGGTGCAGGCCGCGCCCCGCCTTGCGGAACAGCACCTGCCCGGTCTGCTGCTCGAGCTTGCGCAGATGCAGGCTGACGGCGGACTGGGAGCGGCCCACCAGCTTGGCCGCGCGTGCGAAGCTGTTCAGCTGCACCCCGGCCACGAAGCTGCGCAGCACGTCGATTTCGAGATTGGTCGGGTGGGACATCGTCGGCCTTTTCGCCCTGGCCGCCGCGCCGGCGGCGCCGCGAACCATGCATTTTCCCTGAAGCGTCGAGCAGCAGAACTCATTTGTGCCAATACGTCCATATGGACTAGATCACGTCTATCAAATTTATCGACTTATGGCTCGCATGGGCCATTCGGGGACCTCCACCATGAAACGCCTCGCGACCGGCCTGCTTCTCCTCTCCGCGCTCTGGAGCCCATCCGCCCTGGCCCAGGCGGCCGAGCCCTGCATCGGCGCGTCGCTGGCCGTCACCGGCCCGGCCGCCTTCACGGCCAAGGCGATCCGTCAGGGGGCGGAGACCGCCATCGACGAGATCAACGAGCGCGGCGGCGTGCTGGGCAAAAAGCTGCGGCTGGTGGTCTATGACGACGCCGGCGCGCCCCCGCGCGGCATCGAGAACGTCCGCCGCATCGCCCAGTCGGACAATTGCATCGCGGTGCTCGGCGGCTTCCACACCGGCGTGGCGCTGGCGCTGCGCGACCACGTGAACCAGATCGGCATCCCCTATGTGGGCGTGATCGCGGCGGGCACGGCGGTCACCGAGTTCGACGGCAACAAGTGGCTGTTCCGGGTGTCGATGAAGGACCGGCTCGCGGCCGCTTACCTCGCGGACGCCGCGCTGGAGCGCTCGCCCGCGAAGAAGGTGGCGCTGCTCTACGAGAACACCGGCTTCGGCCAGGGCGCCGTTCCGGACGTGACGGCGGCGCTGGAGAAGAAGGGCCTTGCGCTGGTCGGCAAGGAGACGTTCAACTGGAACGACGCCGACATGACGCCCCAGCTGATCCGTCTGCGGGACGCGGGCGCGGACGCCATCATCCTCTACAGCATCGACCGCGAGGCGAACCAGATCGTCCGCGGCCTCGACAAGATCGGCTGGAAGCCGGTGGTGGTGAGCGCCTGGGGCAACTCGTCCTCGCTCGGCCAGCTCGCCGGCCCGCTCGCCAACGGCCTGATCGTGGCGCAGACCTTCTCCTGGCTGAACGACCTGTCGCCCAAGGCCCAGACCGTGTGGACGGCCATCGCCGCGAAGAGCGGGCTCAAGGATCCGTCCGAGCTGATCTTCGGCAGCGCGGTCGCCAACGCCTATGACGCGCTCAACATCATCGGCGAGGCCATCCGCGTCGGCGGCGCCTATGACCGCACGGCGTTCCGGGACGCGCTGTTCAAGGTGCGGCACGAGGGTCTGGTGCGAACCTACGATCCCGCCTTCGCCGACACGCGGGAGGGCCACGACGCCCTCACCCAGGCGAACTACATCCTCGCCGCCTGGCACGACGGGGTGCTGAAGCCCCTGTCCAAGACCCCCTACAAGTGACCATCGCGGGCGCGCCCGCCCCCGGTCCAGCCGCCGTCGCGGCCCGGCCCGGCGGCGGGCCGCGCCGACGTCCGGACCCCACATGACCTCCTTCGTCCAGCACCTCGCCGGGGGCCTGTTCCTCGGCTCGATCTACGCGCTCGTCGCCATCGGCTATTCTCTGATGTGGTCGACGACGAAGGCGGTGAACTTCGCCCATGGCGACAGCCTGATGCTGACCGCAGTCGCGACCGTGCTGCTGCTCGGCGCCGGCGCGCCGCTCTGGCTCGCCGCAGGGATCGCGCTGGCGCTGGTCGCGGTCTACGGCGCGCTGGTCCACCGCGCGCTGGTGCAGCCCTTCGCGGGCGCCGCCAACACCAGCGGCTGGATCCTCGCCACCATCGCCACCGGCGTCATGATCGAGGCGGCGGTGAACGTGCTGTTCGGCTCGCTGCCCCGGCCGCTGCCCTCCCCGGCGGTTCAGTCGCCGGTCACGCTGCTCGGCGCGTCGCTCTACCTGCAGGAATGGATCGCGCCGCTGATCGTGCTCGCGATCGCAGCCTTCGTCAGCCTGTTCCAGCGCCGCACGCTCGTCGGCCGCGCCATGCGCGCCATCGCCGAGAACCCGGACGCGGCCGGGCTGATGGGCATCGACGCCCGGCGGGTCGCGACCCTCACCTTCGCGGCCAGCGCCGCGCTCGGCGGCGTCGCCGGGCTTTTGGTGGCGCCCATCATCCAGGTGCAGGCGCAGATGGGCGTGCTGATCGGCCTGAAGGGCTTCGCCGTCGCCATCGCCGCCGGCGCGGGCTCGCTCTGGAGCGTGGTGCTGCTCGGCGCCCTGTTCGGCGTCGGCGAGCAGTTCGTGTCGGCTTACGCCGGCTCGGGCTTCCGCGACGCGGCGGTGTTCGCGCTCGTCATCCTCCTGCTGCTGCTGCGCCCCGAAGGCCTGTTCGGCCGGCGCGAGGTGAAGAAGGTATGAGCGACGCCCTCAAGACCACGCTCGGCATCGCGGGCGCCGCGGCGGTGGTGCTCGCCGCGCCGCAGCTCGTCGCGAACCCGTACCAGCTCGGCATCGTCACCATCTTCTTTCTGTCGGCGACGGTCGCGCTCGGGCTGAATGTCCTCGTCGGCTTCAGCGGCCTGTTCTCGCTCGGACAAGCAGGATTCTACGGCATCGGAGCCTATGCGGCGGCGCTGATCTCGCTCCGCTACGACCTGCCGCTCGCGCTCGGCGTCACGCTGCCCGCGGCGGGGGCCGCCGCCGTCGCCGCGGCCCTCGCCTATCCCACAGTGCGGGTGCGGGGCTTCTATCTCGCGGTCATCACCATCGCCTTCGGCGTCGTGGTCCAGAGCGGCGCGGTGGAATGGGTGTCGCTCACCGGCGGGCCCATGGGCCTGATCGGCGTGAAACTGCCCCCGATCGTCTGGGGGCTCGAGCGCCTGACGCCGACCGGGCTCTATTACGTGATCGGCGCGGTGTTCGTGGGCGCGCTGGCCCTCACGCGCAATCTGGCGCGGTCGCGCTACGGCCGGGCCTTCCGCGCCGTCGCCCAGAGCGAGACCGCGGCCCGCGCGCTCGGCATCGACCCGGCGGCGACGCGCACGCTGTCTTTCGCGCTGTCGGCGGCCTTCGCCGGCGCGGCGGGCGCGCTCTACGCCTATCTCAACCAGTATGTCAGCCCGGAAACCTTCGGCTTCCTCGATTCCGTGCGCTACCTGCTGATGGTCATCATCGGCGGCGCGGGCACGTGGCTTGGGCCGGTGTTCGGCGCGGCTCTGCTCACCGTGCTCCCGGAGGCGTTCCAGAGCCTCGCGGAATGGCAGACCTTCGGCTACGGGGCGCTGCTCGCCATCGCCATCTTCTTTGTGCCGAACGGCCTCGTCGGCCTGTTCGACAGCGCCGTCCGCCGCCTGCGCGACCGACCGCGGGCGCTGGAGACCGGACCGTGGCCGGCCGAGGGCGTCGACCTGACGGACATCCTGCCCGCGCGGCCCGCGGCCGACGTCCCCGCGCTGGAGATCCGGGGCGTCGGCGTGCGCTTCGGGGGACTGACCGCCCTGGACAATTTCTCGGGCGAGGTGCGCGCGGGCTCGGTGCACGGGATCATCGGCCCCAACGGCGCCGGCAAATCCACGCTGCTGAACGTCATCTCGGGCTTCTACCGGCCCTCCGAAGGCGCCATCCGCCTGTTCGGCGAACCGCTCGATCCGAACGGCGGCCACGCCCGCGCAGGCCTCGCCCGCACGTTCCAGAACACCGAGCTGTTCGGGGACCTGTCCGCGCTCGACAACGTGCGGGCCGGCTTCCACGACGGATCGCGCGCCAACCTGATCGACGCGCTGCTGCGCTCGCCCCGGCAGATCCGCGAGGACCGCAGCGACCTCGACCGGGCGCGCCGCCTGCTCGCCTATGTGGGCCTGAGCGACTTCGCCGACGTGCGGGCCTCGCACCTGCCCTTCGGCCACCAGCGCCGGCTCGAGATAGCGCGGGCGCTGGCGCTCGGGCCCCGCGTGCTGCTGCTGGACGAGCCCGCCGCCGGCCTCACCCATGCGGAGATCCTCGGCCTTGGCCGGCTCATCCGCGACCTCGCGGCGCGCGGCGTGACCGTGCTGCTGGTCGAGCACCATGTGGACCTGATCTTCGCCGTCTGCGAGCAGGTCACGGTGCTGGACTACGGCAAGCTCGTCATGTCGGGCGCGGGCGAGGAGGCCCAGCGCGACCCGCGGGTGCGCGCGGCCTATCTCGGCGCCGCGCCGGTCGTCGAACACGCGGCGGAGGCCGTCCAGCCATGAGCGGCGCGCTTCTCGCCATCCGGGGGCTCGAGGTGGCCTATGGCCACATCGCGGCCGTGCGCGGCGTCGATCTGGAGGTCGGCCCGGGCGAATTCGTCAGCGTCATCGGCGCGAACGGCGCCGGCAAATCCTCGATCCTCAAGGCGCTGGTCGGCGTCACGCCGCTCGCCCGGGGCTCGATCGCCTTCGCCGGACAGGAGATCGGAGGCCTGCCGAGCCACCGCATTTCGCGGCTCGGCCTCGCGCTCGCGCCCGAAGGCCGGGGAATTTTCCGCGCCCAGACCGTGGAGGAGAACCTGCTGCTCGGGGCCTACGCCCGCCTGCGGGCCGGCGATCGCGCCGTCGCCGCCGACGTGGAGTGGACGCTCGGACTGTTTCCCCGGCTGCGCGAGCGCTTCCGCCACAGCGCGGGCCTCCTTTCCGGCGGCGAACAGCAGATGCTGGCGATCGCGCGCGCGCTGGTGTCGCGGCCGAAGCTGCTGGCGGTGGACGAGGTCTCGCTCGGCCTCGCGCCCGCCATTCTGGACCAGCTGTTCGCCGTCCTGTCCCAGTTGAACCGCGAGGGGCTGGCGATCCTGCTGGTGGAGCAGATCGCCTCGCGCGCGCTCGCCGTGACGAACCGCACCTATGTGGTCGAGCAGGGCCGGATCACCCTGTCCGGCCCGTCGCGGACGCTCGCCGCCGACCCGAGGGTGATCGAGGCCTATCTCGGCGCGCCGCTGGACGATGGCGCGCGATCGGCTCAGGAGGCCCGCCCATGACCGCGACGGCGGAGCTCACCCTGACGGCGCTCGTCGCCCACATCCGCGACGGCGACGTGAGCGCGGAGCAGGCCACGCGCTCCTGTCTGGAGCGCATCGAGCGGTGGAACCCAATCCTCAACGCCTTCGTGGCGGTGGACGCGGACCCGCCGGTCGCGCAGGCCCGCGCCGCCGAGGCCGCGCGACGGGCCGGCGAGACGCTGCCGCC
>NZ_JBHTMX010000171.1:0-6189 GCF_042679725.1 Methylopila musalis | reverse complement strand
CCGCCTCCGGGTGGCGGGGCGCGAGGATGGTCAGCAGGTTCGGCGCGTGGCTGCGCGCCACCGCGTGGGCGCGGGCGACGCCGGCCTCGTCGCCCGGATGGGTGCTCGCCGCCACCAGCACCGGGCGGCCGTTCACCGACAGGCGCATCTGGGACAGCGTGGCGGGGTCGGCGGGCGGCGGCTCGGCGTCGAACTTCAGGTTGCCGACGCACTGCACCCGCGAGGCGCCGAGATCGGCGAAGCGGGCGGCGTCCCTGTCCGACTGGGTCAGGCAGAGGTCGAAATGGTCCAGCAGCGCGCCGATGGTGCGCCGCGCCCGCCGCCAGCGCGCGAAGGAGCGCTCCGACATGCGGCCGTTGACCAGCACCACCGGGGCGCCGAGCGTGCGGGCGCCGCGCAGGAGGTTCGGCCAGATCTCGCTTTCGGCAAGCAGCGCCAGATCAGGACGCCAGTGCGCTAGGAAGCGGTCCACATAGGCCGGCACGTCGAGCGGCAGGAACTGGTGGATGGCGCCGTCCGGCAGGCGGCGCGCGGCCACCGCGGCGGAGGTGACGGTGCCCGTGGTGCACAGCGCCCAGTAGCCCCGGGCGGTGAGCCGCTGGATCAGCGGCAGCAGCGCGTTGAACTCGCCGACGCTCGCGCCGTGCAGCCACACGAGCGGCCCGTCCGGACGCTCGGCGCTGGCGTAGCCGCGGCGCTCGCCGAGCCGCTCCATGTTCTCCTTGCCGCGGCTGGCGCGCTGGCGCAGCAGGGCGCGCGCGAAGGGGCCGAGCGCGACCAGCCCTTGCCGATACAGCGCGAGCGGCGCGGTCACCCGCGGCGGCCGGTTGCGGTCAGACATCGGTCGCGATCGCTCCGCTTGGCGCGGCGTCGCCGCGCCGTCTCCACGTCCGCCCGACCAGAGCGTAGGCCCGCGCATGGGCGGCGTCGAGGCCCGCCTGCACACGAAGCCGCGCGGCCTCGAGCGCGCCCGCGTCCGCGTCCTCGGCCACGCGGATGGGCTCGCCCAGCACCGCGGCGCCGCGCCCGAACGGCAGGTTGAGCGAGGCCCGGTCCCAGCTGTCCAGATCCCACGACCGGCTGGTGGCGACCGCGAAGGGGAACACGGGCCGTCCCGACAGCTTGGCGAGCAGCGCCACGCCTTCGCCCGCCCGGCCGGAGACCTTGGGCACGTCGGCGGTGAACACCATGCTGTCGCCGTTCGACAAGGCGTCCAGCATGACGCGCAGCGCCTGCGCGCCGCCCCGGCGGGAGGCCTTGCGGGCGGCGGCCCCCGCCGCGCCCGAGCCGCGCACCGCGCCGATGCCGAAATGGCGGCAGGCGATGGCGTTGACGCCGCCGTCCACATGGCGCGAGGCGAGGGTGCGTGCGGGCATGTCGGCGCGCTTCATGGCGGGCACCATGAGGTGCTGGCCATGCCACAGGGCGACGATGACGGGCAGGTGGGGCACGAGACGGTCCTGAAAGTCGGCCGGCTCGAAAGTCCATCGATTTGTGGCGCGCACAAGGCGGATGTAGCCCGCGAGCAGCGCGCCCGCGGTCTCCTGCGCCGCGGTGGAGCGGCCGATCTGCTTCAGCATGCCGGAGAGCGCGCCTGGCGCGCGTCAGGCCTTCGCCGCGTCCGGCTCCAGCAGCTTGTGCAGATGCACGATGAAGTAGCGCACATGGGCGTTGTCCACCGTCGCCTGCGCCTTGGCCTTCCACGCCACCCGCGCGCTCTCGTAGTCCGGGAACACGCCCACGATGTCGAGCTGCGCCAGATCGCTGAAGGACACGCCGGTCACGTCGTCGAGTTCGCCGCCGAACACGAGGTGGAGAAGCTGCTTGGGCTTGACGTCGGTCATTTGGGTCCGTCCTTGGCGGCGGCGAGAACAGGGTCGGCGGAGATCGCGGCGAGCAGCGCCGCATGCCGCTGCGGGGCGGCGGCCACGAGCGCGCCCTGCCGGGTGGAGCGGCGGTTGTAGGCCGGCTCCACGCCGTCGAAATCGGTCAGCTTTGCCCCCGCCTCGTGCAGGATCACATGGGCGGCGGCGATGTCCCAGTCGTGGGCGGCGGGGCGGGCCAGCGCCGCGTGCAGCGCGCCGTCCGCCACCCGGACCAGCCGGTTGGCGAGGGCGTAGATCCAGGCGCCCTCGACCACGCCGTGGGGGCGCAGCGGCGTGATCAGCGCCCGCGTGCCGCCGACCTGCGCGCCGTCGAGCGAGGCGGAGTCCGACACGGCGATGGCTTCGCCGTTCAGCGTGGCGCCGCCGCCGAGCGTCGCCACATGGGTCACGTCGCGCACCGGGTTGTGCACCACGCCGAGCACCGGGCGGCCGTCCTCCACCAGCGCGACGGAGACCACCCATTCGGGCACGCCTTCCACGAAGGCGCGGGTGCCGTCGATGGGATCGACCACCCACACATGCCGGCGGTCGAGCCGCTCCGGCGTGTCGGCGGTCTCCTCCGACAGCCAGCCGGAACCCTCGACCAGCGGCGGCAGGCGGTCGGCGAGGAAGCGGTCGACCGCGATGTCGGCCTCGGTGACCGGGCTGTCGTCGCCCTTGGTCCAGCGTTTCGCGCCGCCGCCGTCGAACAGGCGCGCGGCGATCGCTCCGCCTTCGCGCACGACGTCCGTGACGTGGCGGGCGAGGGTGGCGAGGTCGAGCGGCGCGATGGGCGAAGACACGGCGGGGCGAGGTCCTGAAGGCTGGCGGGCGTTGCGCGCGGGGTGGGGGAGAGACGCCCCCGCAAAGTGTCCAGATCAAGGCGCGAGCGCAAGTCGGGCGATGGAGGGCCGATGTCGCATGGCGGTCGCAAGCGGCGCTAAGGCGGACGGGGCGTTCGCTCAAATGTCGCGAATGCCGGAAAGAACATCTTCAGCATAAGCGCAGACGAGGGGGCGAAAACACCGGGTCAATAAAACATTCACCAGCCCTGTTAAGCGGGTGTGGCGATGGCGCGTGGAACAGTCCGTCTCAGACGAAGAACCCACAACAACCGGGTCTTCAGGGAGACTGAAACAGTGGTGCGACAGACCGAAGCCGGCGCGTTCACGTGCGCCGGAACGGGAGCGGCCGTGCGGCCGGATCCCTTCGCGCTGCCGCTCCGCCTCGCGGCGCCGGACGCCGCGGCGGACGGCGGCGAACGCCGCGTGACGCTGGACGGCGATCGCGTGCTTGTGGACAGAATGGTGCGGAGCGTTTCCATGCGGATCGCGGTTCCTCTTTCGACCTTCTCGGGCGTGGCGCTGCGCGCGGCGCCCGGAGCCGAACCGGACTCCGACCGCATCGAGGTGGTGCTGGCCCATCGCGACCGCGGCTTCGACGTGCCGCTCTACGACTGCGCCCCGGACGGCGACGGCCTCGCCGCCTGGCGCGGCTGGAGCCGCACGCTGAACCTGCCGCTGCTGATCGAGGATCTGGACGGGCGGCGGGTGACGACCACCCAGCGTCTCGGCGGGGTCGAGGTCGGACGGCCCCGGCCGCGGCGGAGGCACAGCCTGCTGGCGGGGCGCCGGCCGCGCTTCCTCACCCGGCGGCGCCCGACGAAGCTTGCGCCGGACGCCAAGGTCGCCCGCGGCGAGCGCGAGATCATCGCGCGCAGCTGACGCGCCCCACGGGCGTTCAAAACATCGATCAGGCGGGGCGGCGTCGGCGACGCCGCCCCGCCGTCGTTCAGTTCGGCAGCTTCTTCACGCATTCGGTCTCGTGGCGCACCATCGAGACCAGCACGCCGACGCAGGCCGCGAGCGCGAGCGCGGAGATCAGCATCAGCACGCCGGGCTGGTCGGCGAAGGTGAAGTAGGCTTTGGCGCCTTCCCAGGTGGTGATCGGGGCGGAGTTCATGATCCTGTCCTTCTGAGATCGGAGGTGGCGTCGCAGACGAGGCCGGACGCGGCGCGCGCGCCCGGCGGGAAGACGCGGGGGACCAGGCCCCCGCGCCGGATCACTCGGCGGGGCTCAGCGCCTCGCCGCCCGTGAAGGCCGGGATGGTGGAGGCTTCCGGATAGGCCTTGACCGGAACCTCCGCCACGTCGAGGCCGGCGAGCTCCACCTTGGGATCGGTGCGCAGCAGGCCGACGATCTTCAGCCCGTAGGACGCCACGAAGCCGGGCAGGAAGCCGAGCGCCGCGAACACCAGCATGCTCATGAACTGGCCGCTGAAGGAGATCGCCGGGCCGTTCACGTTGGGGTAGCCGGCGGCGAAGATGCCGACCGCGAGCAGGCCCCAGACGCCGCCGAGCCCGTGCACCGCGACCGCGCCCACCGCGTCGTCGATCTTGAAGCGGGTCAGCAGCATGTCGGCGAGCTTCGGGATGACGCAGCCGCCGATGAAGCTGATCAGGAAGGCGAGCGGCGGGTAGTAGACGTCGAGGCCGGGCGCGGAGGAGATCACGCCGATCAGCGCGCCGGACATCATCCAGAACGGATCGCGGGTGACGAGGTAGGAGCCGATCATGCCGCCGGCGACGCCCATCAGGGTGTTGAAGGCGAAGGCGGAGAGGGTGGTCGGCGTGTTGTAGATCGTCATCCACGTGCCGCCGTTGTAGAGGATGCAGCCGCCGAGGAAGCCGAAGAAGCCCATCACGATCAGCATCAGGCCGATCAGCGACATGGGCATGTTGTGGCCGGCGATGTGGTTCACCGAGCCGTCGGCGTTGAAGCGGCCGAGGCGCGGCCCGAGATTGATCAGCACGCCGAGGGTGAAGAAGCCCGCCACCATGTGCACCGCGCCGGCGGCGCCGATGTCGTGGAAGCCCCAGGTCGTGGTCAGCCAGCCCTCGGGGTGCCAGCCCCACGAGGCGCCGAGGATCCACACGAAGCCGCCGAGGATGATGGCGAGAATCGTGAAGGCCGACATGCGGATGCGCTCGATCACCGCGCCGGACATGATGGAGGCGGTGGTGGCGGCGAACAGCGTGAAGGCCGCCCAGAAGATGCCCGAGGCGTTGTCGCCGAGGTTCGGGCCCATGGACTCGCTCCAGGCCACGCCGCCCGAGGCCGCGTCGGAGATCGTGAAGCCGGTCGGGAAGGCGAGATAGATCCACCAGCCGAAGAAGTAGAAGGCCGGGATCAGGAAGGCGAAGGCGAGAAGGTTCTTCAGGCCCGAGGCCAGCGCGTTCTTTGCGCGGGAGGCGCCCATTTCGTAGGCGAGGAAGCCTGCGTGGATGGCGATCATCAGCGCCGTGCACCACCAGTAGAAGACTTCGGCGTTGACCGTCTTGGTCAAGGCGACCGACGCCTCCAACGCCTCGATTTTCGCGAGAAGCGCAGCGTTATCCATCAGGAAACCCCCCGGGTTCGTGCGTGATCCGCGACGAGGCTCCGCGCCTCGCCGCCCGGAGCCGCCACGCAGAGCCCGTGCCACCCGGGGGAAAATTTGTTTACAGCGCAGTAACGAAGTCGTGAGCCACAGTCATCACAGCCGCGTGATCGCGTCCAGCGCCAGTCCCGCGAAGACGAGCGCGCCCGCCTCGCGGTTCGACTTGAACAGTTTCAGGCACAGGGCCGGATCGGCGATGTCGAGACGGACGATCTGCCAGACGCAATGGGCCGCGAAGCCCGCGAGGCCCGCGTAAGACAGCCATCCGCCGCCCGCGAGATGGATCGCGACGCCGATTAGCAGCGCGGCGGCGGCGTAGAGCGCGGTCACGATCGGCCGGGTGCGGGCCCCGAACAGCAGGGCGGTGGAGCCGACGCCCACCAGCGCGTCGTCCTCCTTGTCCTGATGGGCGTAGATGGTGTCGTAGCCGATGATCCACACGAAGGCGGCGGCGTGCAGGGCGAGCGGCGCGGCGTCGAGCCGGCCGAAGGCGGCGGCCCAGCCCATCAGCGCGCCCCAGCCGAAGCAGACGCCGAGCATGGCCTGCGGCCACCATGTGATCCGCTTCATGAACGGATAGAGCGCGACCGGCAGCACGGAGCAGGCGCCGACCAGAATGGCGAAGGGCGGCAGCGCCAGCAGCACCGCGAGGCCGATCAGGATCTGCGCCGCGAGAAACAGCGCCGCCGCCTTGGGCGTGACCTGTCCCGAGGGCAGGGGGCGGGAGCGGGTGCGGGCGACCTGGGCGTCGATGTCCCGGTCCACAAGGTCGTTGTAGGTGCAGCCCGCGCCCCGCATGGCGACGGCGCCCACGGCGAACAGCGCGATGTGCCAGAGGCTGGGCGCCGCGCCGGCGGCGACGCCGGCGAGCGCCGCCGACAGCAT
>NZ_JBHTMX010000170.1:0-6206 GCF_042679725.1 Methylopila musalis | reverse complement strand
GCCGGTCCGATCGTCCGCGCGACGACCGGCGCGAGCGGGGCGGCCAGACCGCGCCCTTCGCCAGCTCCGGGCCGAAGCGCCCCGAGCGCGGGCCGGACCCGGATTCGCCCTTCGCCAAGCTGCTGGCGCTGAAGGCGCAGCTTGAGACCGGCGGCCGGTCCAAGGGCCCGGACGGCGGCGACGCCTGATCCATGACGACGGCGCGGCCGGAGGAGCTTCCCCCCGACCGCGCCCGTCTCGACGTCTGGCTGTGGCGCGCTCGGGTGGTCAAGACCCGCGCGCTGGCCGTTCGGCTGGTTCAGTCCGGTCATGTGCGCGTCAACGGCCAGCGGATCACCGCCGCCGGGCGCGGCGTGAAGGCCGGCGACGTGCTCACCATCGCGCTCGAAAGCACGGTCCGCGTCCTGCGCGTGGCCGATCTTGGCGCGCGCCGGGGACCGGCGGACGAGGCGCTTTCCCTGTTCACGGATCTCGCCGACGGCGGCGGCCCGGACGAGCGCTGAGGTTTCAGCCCTTCGCCGCGCGCCGACGCTTAAGCCTCACGGTTCCGATCGGGCCGCCATGGGCGGACGCGCCCTTGCGAAGCGGGGACGTGTCCGCTACGTCACGCGGATCGAACCTTGGAGACTGGCATGACCTACGTGGTCACCGACAACTGCATCCGCTGCAAATACACGGACTGCGTCGAGGTGTGCCCCGTGGACTGCTTCTACGAGGGCGAGAACATGCTCGTCATCCATCCCGACGAGTGCATCGACTGCGGCGTCTGCGAGCCGGAATGCCCCGCGGAGGCCATCAAGCCGGACACCGAGCCGGGGCTGGAGAGCTGGATCAAGCTCAACGGCGACTACGCCAAGACGTGGCCGAACCTGACCACGCGCCGCGATCCTCTGCCCGAGGCCAAGGAGTTCGACGGCGTCACCGACAAACTCAAGGATCATTTCTCGCCCGAGCCCGGCCAGGGCGACTGATTCCCCCTCACGCCCCTTCGCGTCGCGGCGAAGGTGTGGCGCCCATGCGTCTGTTTCATTGATTTTTTAGTCCGTTGGTGGTACGGTGCCACAACGGTCAAAAACGACGCGCGCCGCCCTCAAAGACCGCCATTCTGGCGGTCGATCGGCTCACCAGCTGCAGCGGAACAACCTGAACAGGCGCTCGACGCGCAAGGCAGGTTTCGCGTCGTTTTTCTCTGGTTGGGCGGAGACGGCGGGCCATGAAGCGCGTGCTTCACGATCCTCCCCTTCCGAAACACAAGGCCCGGTCCCGCGGGCTGGCGCCAGTCGCGGTCCCTGACGGGAGCGCGACGCTACGGAGTTCGGAGCAGCATGACCACCAAGAAGACGTCGCAGGCCAAGCACGGGTTCAAGGCGCTGGAGCACGTGGTGTACCCGTCGCATGGCGTGGGTCAGATCATGGCGATCGAAGAGCAGGAGATCGCCGGTCACAAGCTCGAACTGTTCGTCATCAGCTTCGAGAAGGACAAGATGACGCTCCGGGTGCCGGTCGCGAAGATCACCAGCGCCGGCATGCGCAAGCTGTCTGATCCCGCGGTGGTCGAGAAGTCGCTCGAGACCCTGACCGGCCGCGCCCGCGTCAAGAAGACGATGTGGAGCCGCCGCGCTCAGGAGTACGAGGCCAAGATCAACTCCGGCGACCTGATCGCCATCGCCGAGGTGGTGCGCGACCTTTACCGCGCCGAGACCCAGCCGGAGCAGTCCTACAGCGAGCGTCAGCTCTATGAATCCGCGCTCGACCGCATGATGCGCGAGCTGGCGGCGGCAGAGAAGCTGACCGACATTGAGGCCCAGAAGAAGATCGAGGGTCAGCTCGCCAAGGGTCCGCGCCGCGGCGGCAAGGTGGACGAGGTCGAGGCCGAGGCCGAGCAGGACGAAGCGGCCTGATCGCTGCTCTCTTCGCGACAAGTTTGAAAAACCCGGCCTCAGGCCGGGTTTTTTGCGTTTGGGGGAGGTCGCGCGCTGGCACGGGCGCGCGGTCGGGTCGCGCCCGGCGAAAGGCGCGCCGTCTCAAGGCTTTGTCACGGCTTTCGACGAAAGGTCATGCCGCGTCTGTCCGCAAACAGCCGGCCGGCAAGGTCTTGATTCTTATGATCACGAAACCGTGATCGATAAAATGCGCATCCACTTCGTCCTTTTGGCCGCGTGAGACGTTTCTGACCTGAACGCCGTCTGCGGACGGCTCGAGCGGGGAGGAGACGCAATGTCCCAGATGGCTGGAGTACGCCGCCGTTTCGTGCGCGCCGCCATGGAGGCGCCGTTTCTGCAGCGCGATGAAGAGCATCAGCTCGCCGTGCAGTGGAAGGATGATCGCGACGAGCAGGCCCTGCACCGGCTCGCCGCCGCCCATATGCGGCTGGTGATCGCGATCGCGGCCCGGTTCCGCCATTACGGACTGCCGATGCCCGACCTGATCCAGGAGGGCCATGTGGGCCTGCTGGAGGCAGCGGCCCGGTTCGAGCCGGAGCGGGAGGTGCGCTTCTCCACCTACGCCACCTGGTGGATCCGCGCCGCCATTCAGGACCACATCCTGCGCAACTGGTCGATCGTCCGTGGCGGCACAAGCTCCGCGCAGAAGGCCTTGTTCTTCAACCTGCGCCGCCTGCGCGCCCGGCTGAGCCGCACCGGCGAAACCATGACGCCCGGCACGCTGCACGGGAAGATCGCCGAAGCGGTCGGCGTGTCGGTCAAGGATGTGGCGCTGATGGATTCGCGCCTGTCCGGCCCGGACATGTCGCTCAACGCGCCCATGATCGACAGCGACCCGAACTCCTCGTCGGAGCGTATGGACTTCCTCGTGGACGACGGCCCGCTGCCGGACGAGACCGTTGGCGAATCGATCGACGGCGAGCGTCGGGTGCGCTGGCTGCGCTCCGCCCTTGGGGTGCTGAACGAGCGCGAGCTGAACATCGTGCGCGCCCGCCGGCTTTCGGAAAACGCCGTCACCCTTGAGGCGCTCGGCGAGCGGCTCGGCATCTCCAAGGAACGCGTGCGCCAGATCGAGAACCGCGCGCTGGAAAAGCTCCGCCGCGCCCTCGTGGAGCAGCACCCGCAGGCCGTTGGCGCGATGGCGTGAGATAGCCTTTCGCGGTTGCAGCGCGGGGAGCGGCGCCTAAAGACTCCCTCAACGTCATGCCCGAGCTTGTCTCGGGCATCCACGACTTCGAGCGGTCGTGTGCTTAAACGCCGAAGTCGTGAATACCCGCGCGAAGGCGCGGGCATGACGTGTGTTTGAGCGAGGCGCGCGACACGCGCCGTACTTTAAAATTCAACCGACGCCATCGGCCTCCGCGCTTCCCCGCGCGGAGGCCGATGGCGTTTCGGGCGCGTTAGACGATCAGCACGTCGCTGGCGTCGAGGTCGGTCAATCCCGCGGTCAGCTTCGCGAAGGCGACGCGCGCGCCGGGGCCTGCGGCGCCGTCCGCGTCGTAATAGAGATAGCCCGTCGGAGCGTCGTAGAAGAGGTGATCGTAGATCTCGGCCGATCCGGCGCGTCCGTTGGCGAAGGCGGTGAAAATGGCGTCGTCCAGCGCGATGGCGTCGTGGGCGTGGCTGAAGTCCTTGATCACGTCGATCGAACCCAGCGCGGTGTCAAACACGAAGATGTCCTTGCCCGCGCCGCCGGTCAGCACGTCCGCATGCGCCCCCCCGTGCAGCACGTCGTCGCCGTCTCCGCCGAGCAGGTTGTCCTTGCCGCGCAGGCCTTTGAGCACGTTGTCGCCGTCGCCGCCGACCAGAAAGTTGCCGCGCTTGTTGCCGGTCAGGTCGATGTCGGCGAGGAAGCCGTCGAGCGAGACGCGAAGGTCCTCCACCTGACCGTTGGTCAGGCGGTAGCTCACGGAGGTCTCGACCACGTCGCGTCCGCCATGGGCCGCCTCGATCACGACGTCCTTGGCGTTGTCCACGAAGTAGCGGTCGTTTCCGAGCCCGCCCTCCATACGGTCCGCGCCGCGCCCGCCGTAAATCCGGTCCGCCTGGGACGAGCCGATCAAGTGGTCGTCCCGGTCGCCGCCGGCGATGACGACCTGGTCCGGCCGCACGCCCGTCTGCGACCACGAGGTGAAGCGCAGGCCGCTGAGGTCCACATCCGGGGCGCCTCCGGCCGGCGCCGACGGGCCGGCGATGACCCGAAGCGTGGCGGAGCCCGCGCCCCCGCCGCTCACCAGCGCGTCGGCCGCGACGCCGGTCCCCCCGATCTGGGAGCCCAGAAGCTCCAGCCGCACAGTGGCGTCGTTGCCTCCGAGCACGATCTTCTCGATGCTTTCGAGGCGGCTCTCGGTCAGATTGGCGGAGAAGGCGACCGAGGTCGCCGTCACCGACAGCGTGTCGATGCCCGCGCCGCCCTCGGCGTAGCCGAGATGGGGGTCGCGAGCGCCGCTCACGAAGAACGTGTCGTCGCCGTCACCCCCACTCAGGCCGTCGCCTTTAGGCGCGAGCGTGCTGGCGGGGCTCCAGTAGAAGCTGTCATTGCCGGCGCCGCCGCTGATGATGTCCGAAGCGCGCGATCCGACGAAGGTGTCGTTCTGCGCGGAGCCCCACACGGCGACGACGTTGGTGGGGGCCCAGTCGGTGAAGGTGAGCTCCGTCAGGTTCACCGAGGCGCCGACGCTGCCGACAGTGATGTTCAGCTGCGCGGAGCCGCCGGCGCCGGACAGCGCGAGCGCGCGCGCGAACGCGACATCGTCGAGCTGGGACAGGCTGACGTACAGATGGGACGAGCCGGAGAGCTCGATGGCTTCGATCGAGCGCACGTCCGCGTCGGTCACGTTGATGAGGGGGCCAGTGATCGCCAGCGTGTCGTAACCCGTTCCGCCGTCGAACACGCCGCGGGTCGTCACCGAGAAGAAGTCCAGCTCAAGCCGGTCGGCGCCCTGGCCGCCGTAGAGATCGTCCACGGCGTCGTTCGCGCGTTCGATGCTGACGAGGTGGTCGTCGCCTTTGAGGCCGTAGATCACGATCGGCGTCGTGCTGCCGAAGTCGCCGCGCAGATAATCGGCGCGGGAGGTTCCAAGAAGGCGCGGTTGCATGGACGGTCTCGCGGGCGAACGGGCGGTTGGGCCGTCATCCGCTGCGGGCGCCGGCCGGCCCGCGACGCGCGAACCGTGGCTACGCTACACCCGTTCCGCGCGGTTCAAACCGGCGGAACGATGAAAGTTTTAAATCAAACTTAACGGACGCCGGACGGGCGCCGCCGTTAGGGCTGCGGCGCCGGCGCGCCGGCCGAGGCGTTCTGCCAGGCGGTGAACGCGTCGGTGAAGGCCTGCGCGCCCGGCGTGCCCTTCTCCAGCGTCAGCACGGCGCGGCGGCCGTTGTCGTAGAGGATCGGAATGTCGATCCAGCCCCGGTCCCGCAGCAGCTGCTCGTTGATGACGCGCTCGTTGTCGATGCTCGACAGGCCGATCAGGAAGAAGCCGCTGGTGACGCGCACCGACAGGCCCTGCACCGGCGCGCCGCGCGCGGCCTCGTCGGCCTTCATCAGGATGCCGGGCACGTTGGCGACGCCGGCGTTGGCGAAGTTCTCCGGCAGCTTGAACTGAATCTCGACCGTGTGGCTGGCGGGCAGGGTGCTGTCCACGTTGCGGCGGATCACCACCGAGGCGCGGATGCCGCGGGCGGGCACGTCCGCGTCGCCGCGCAGCGCCAGCTCCAGCGGCTGGCCCTGGCCGGCGGCGACCGATTCCGTGCGCCACACCACCGTGCCGTCCACCTGATCGCCGGACTTCTGGTCCGAGCCTTCCTCGTAGAGAATGGCGCGCTGGGCCACGAGCGCGCCGGCCTGCGGCTGCGCCGCGGGCGCGCTCGGCGCGGTGGTCTGCGGCGTCTCGGGCTGGACCGGCGCCGTGGGTTCGGGGGCGCGCGCGACCTCGGTCTGGGCCGGCTGCGCCGGTTCGGCGGCCGCCGGCGCGTCGTCGCTCAGGAGCCGGTCGCCGGACTTGCCCTGATCGTTCGACGCGGCGGGCGCGAGCGTCGACGGCTCCTTGACCGCGTCCACCGAGGCGGTTTCGGTATTGCCGCCGCCGAACAGCCCGGCGATCTGTTCGCGGCCGGCGACGCCCACCAGCACGGCGGCGATCAGGCCGAGCGCCGCGATGGCGATCAGCGGGCCGCGCTTCGAGCGGGGCGCGCGCTCGTCCTTCGCGCCGGCGGCGCGGATGATGGGGCGGCCGTCGGCGCGGGTCTGCGGTCCGCGGC
>NZ_JBHTMX010000169.1:0-6240 GCF_042679725.1 Methylopila musalis | reverse complement strand
GGCGCCGGTGCGGGCGCTGGCGATCGGCGCCTCCACCGGGGGCCCGCAGGCGCTGGCCTCGCTGCTGTCGGCGCTCAGCCCGGCGCTCGGCGCGATCCCCGTTCTGGTGACGCAGCACATGCCCGCGACCTTCACCGCGGCGCTCGCCGAGCATCTCGGCGTCGCAAGCCGCCGGCCCTGCCGGGAGGCGGTGGACGGCGAGCCGCTGGCGCCCGGCGCGATCTATGTGGCGCCCGGCGGCCGTCATCTCGTGATCGCCCGCCGGGGCGCGCAGCCGTGCGCGCGGCTCGACGACGGCCCGCCCGAAAACTACTGCAAGCCCTCGGTCGATCCGATGTTCCGCTCCGCCGCCGGCGTCTATGGCGGCGGGCTGCTGGCGGTGGTGCTGACGGGCATGGGCTCGGACGGCGCCTGCGGCGCGCGCGCCGTCGCCGCCGCCGGCGGCTCCGTCATCGCCCAGGACGAGGCCACCAGCGTCGTCTGGGGCATGCCGGGCGCGGCGGTCGCCACCGGCGTCTGCTCCGCCGTTCTGCCGCTCGCCGCCATCGCTCCCAAGATCACCCGCCTCGTCGCAGGAGAGCGCGCATGACGCCCGCCGACATCGAGTTCCTGGCCCGCTTCCTCAAGGACCGCTCGGGCCTCGCGATCGGCGAGGAGAAGCGCTACCTGCTGGAAAGCCGCCTGGCGCCGATCGTGCGGCGGACGGGCCTCGCCTCGCTCTCGGCGCTGGTGGCCCGGCTGCGCTCGGGCGTCGACAGCACGCTCGCCCAGGACGTGGTGGAGGCGATGACGACCAACGAGTCGTTCTTCTTCCGCGACGGCACGCCCTTCACCCAGTTCACGGACGTGATCCTGCCGCAGCTGATGGCGGCGCGGGCGACGACCCGCTCGCTCCGCATCTGGTGCGCCGCCTGCTCCACGGGGCAGGAGCCCTATTCGCTCGCCATGCTGCTCGCCGACCGCGCCGCGCAGCTCGCGGGCTGGAAGGTGGAGATCGTGGCGACCGACCTGTCGAACGAGGTGCTGGAGCGGGCGCGCTCCGGCCTGTTCACCCAGTTCGAGGTGCAGCGCGGGCTGCCGATCCGCCTGCTGCTGAAGCATTTCACCCAGGAGGGCGACCGCTGGCGCATCGCGCCGAAGCTCCGGGAGATGGCGCAGTTCCGCACCCTGAACCTGCTGCGGGACTTCGCGCCACTGGGCCGCTTCGACGTGGTGTTCTGCCGCAACGTGCTGATCTATTTCGACGAGGCCACCAAGGCCGACGTGCTGGCCCGGATCGCCCGGCAGACGGCGCCGGACGGCTTCCTGCTGCTCGGCGCCGCCGAGACCGTGCTCGGCGCCCGCAGCCCCTTCCGCCCGCATGCGAGCCATCGCGGCCTGTTCGTCCCCACCCCCGCCCTCGGCGCCGCCGCGCCCGCGTCCGCCGCCCGCTTCGCCGTCGCGCGCTGACGGGGGCGGCGGCGTCCCCCGGGTTTCGACCGGGGAGGGGAGGCTGCGCGGGCGAGCCTGACAACGAGAAAAGCCCCGGCCAATGGCCGGGGCTTTTCTCGTTTCGATCCGCTCGCGTCGCCGGTCAGGCGATGGCGCGGGATTCGTCTTCGTTCGGCTCGCGCAGCACGTAGCCGCGGCCCCAGACGGTTTCGATGTAGTTCTTGCCGTTGGTTGCGTTGGCGAGCTTCTTGCGCAGCTTGCAGATGAAGACGTCGATGATCTTCAGCTCGGGCTCGTCCATGCCGCCGTAGAGATGGTTCAGGAACATCTCCTTGGTGAGCGTCGAGCCCTTGCGCAGGCTCAGAAGCTCCAGCATCTGGTATTCCTTGCCCGTCAGATGGACGCGGGCGCCGCCCACCTCGACCGTCTTGGTGTCGAGGTTCACGATCAGGTCGCCGGTGGTGATGACGGACTGGGCGTGGCCCTTCGACCGGCGCACGATGGCGTGGATGCGGGCGACCATCTCGTCCTTGTGGAACGGCTTGGTCATGTAGTCGTCGGCGCCGACGCCGAGACCGCGCACCTTGTCCTCGATCCCCGCGAGGCCGGACAGGATCAGGATCGGGGTCTTGATCTTCGCCAGACGCAGGGCCCGGAGCACCTCGTAGCCCGACATGTCGGGGAGGTTCAGGTCGAGCAGGATGATGTCGTAATCGTAGAGCTTGCCGAGGTCGATGCCCTCTTCTCCAAGCTCTGTCGTATAGACGTTGAAGCTTTCAGACTTGAGCATCAACTCGATGCTCTGCGCCGTGGCGCTATCGTCTTCAATAAGAAGAACGCGCATGCGAATCCTCCACCGATGCCCGCGTGACCTGCCCCGACGACGCCGGGCCCGGCACGGTGAACCGATCGTTTCCAGTCCGATACAAGCTTAACGACCATTAGTTAACAGAAGATGATTCTGCGTCGCAAGCTCGATCTGATTCTCGCCCGTGTTTCGCCTTAGTCCGTTGAGGTGGCTGCGAAACACGCCTTCGAAAACGCTCAGCAAAAACCTTAAGAAACGCGGATAACCGACTCTTCCGACTCCAACTTCCGGCCGGTCGTTACGGTTTCCGTGTTCTTAAGCGCTGGGGCCATGATTGGGCGAAGGGGTAAACGAAGGGTTACTCTGCGCCGGTCCCCGGTCATGATTCGTTGGGGATAACAGGATGGAAACCATGCGCGGGCTGTTCGAGGCCGTGGAGGAGACGCCGGAGCGCGAGGTCTATGGCCGCGTGGTGGGCGTGCGCGGCCTTCTGGTGGAGGTCGCGGGGCCGCTCGGCATGATGGCGATCGGCGGCCGGGTGTCGATCGAGGCGGGGCCGGGCGGCGTCACCGAATGCGAGGTGGTGGGCTTCCAGGGCGACCGGGCGCTGCTGATGCCGTTCGCGCCGCTGGAGGGCGTGCGCCGGGGCTGCCGCGCCGTGGTCGGCCAGCCGTCGCCGGGCGTGCGGCCGAGCCGCGCCTGGCTCGGCCGGGTGGTCGACGCCATGGGGACGCCCATCGACGGCAAGGGCCCGCTGAAGGAGGGCCCGGCGCTTTATCCCTACCGCGCGCCGCCGCCGCCGGCCCATGCGCGCAAGCGCGTCGGCGCGCCGCTCGATCTGGGCGTTCGGGCGCTGAACACCTTCGTCACCTGCTGCGCCGGCCAGCGCATGGGCATCTTCGCGGGTTCGGGCGTGGGCAAGTCGGTGCTGCTCGCGATGCTCGCCCGCAACACCGCCTGCGACGCCGCGGTGATCGGGCTCATCGGCGAGCGCGGCCGCGAGGTGCAGGAGTTCCTGCAGGACGATCTGGGGGAGGCCGGTCTCGCCCGCTCGATCGTGGTGGTTGCGACCTCCGACGAGCCGGCGCTGAAGCGGCGGCAGGCGGCCTATCTGACGCTGACGCTGGCGGAGGCGCTGCGCGACGAGGGCGCCGACGTGCTCTGCATGATGGACAGCGTGACCCGCTTCGCCATGGCCCAGCGCGAGATCGGCCTCTCCACCGGCGAACCGCCCACCACCAAGGGCTACACGCCGACCGTGTTCGCGGAGCTGCCGCGCCTGCTGGAGCGGGCGGGGCCGGGGATCGGCGCGGGCAGCATCACCGGCGTCTTCACCGTGCTGGTGGACGGCGACGACCACAACGAGCCGGTGGCCGACGCGGTGCGCGGCATTCTCGACGGCCACATCGTGATGGAGCGCGCCATCGCCGAGCGCGGCCGCTACCCCGCCATCAACATCCTGAAATCGGTGTCGCGCACCATGCCCAAGGCGACGCCCGAGGAGCTGCGCCCGCTGATCGCCAAGGCCCGCCGGGCCATGGCCACCTTCAGCGACATGGAGGAGCTGATCCGGCTCGGCGCCTATCGGCCGGGCTCCAGCCCGGAGGTGGACGAGGCGATCGCCCTGAATGGCCCGTTCGAGCGGTTTCTCGCGCAAGGTAAGGAAGAAGCAACGCGTCTTGGAGAAGGCTACGGCCAACTGGATTCGATTTTAAGCGTCGGCGAAACCGGCCGCTAACCCGCGTGTGCTTCCATGTCGGACATGAAATCCCGAGACACTCTCCTCAAGCTCAAGCGCTTTCAGGTCGACGAAAAACGTCGGCAGGTCGCCCAGATCGAGACGATGATCGGCGAATTCGAGCGCATGGCGACCGATCTGGACCGCGAGATTCTGCAGGAGCAGGAGAAGGCGGGCATCCACGACGTCGCCCATTACGCGTACCCCACCTACGCCAAGGCGGCGCAGGGACGGCGCGACAACCTGATGCGCTCCGCGGACGAGCTCCGCGGCCAGCTCTCCGACGCCCAGGCCGCGCTCGCCGAGGCGTTCGAGGAGCTGAAGAAGATCGAGATCCTCGAGGAGCGCGACAGCGCCCGCGAGCGCGTGGCCGAGGCCGCCCGCGATCAGGCCGAAATGGACCGCATCGGCCTCGCCGCCCACGAGGCCCGCGCCGGCTGACGGTGGCGGGGCGTGGGCGGTTGCCGGTGACGGGGCTGTCTGCGATCGGAAACCGCCCTGGCGGCGCCACCACACATCCGTCATGCCCGAGCTTGTCTCGGGCATCCACGACTTGGACGTCGACATTTTCGTCCGACCGGAAGTCGTGGATGCCCGCGCGAAGGCGCGGGCATGACGTGGAAGGGGGCCGTCACACGCCGCCCACGAGGCCCGCGCCGGCTGACGCCGGCGGGGCGTGGGCGGTTGTCGGTGACGGGGCTGTCTGCGGTCCGAAACCTCCCTGGCGGCGCCACCACACATCCGTCATGCCCGAGCTTGTCTCGGGCATCCACGACTTGGACGTCGACATTTGCGCCCGACAGAAAGTCGTGGATGCCCGCGCGAAGGCGCGGGCATGACGTGGAGGGGAGCCGTCATACGTCGCTCGCCCTCACCAGGCGCTTCGCGCCGACCTCTCCCCGCTGGGGAGAGGTAAAGAAGCGGGCTTCTCCGCCTTCGTCCGTCCTGTGGCGACGCGTGAAGCCTGCAGTGTTCCCCGCGACGTGCGAACCGCCGTCACCTCTCCCCGGCGGGGAGAGGTCGGCGCGAAGCGCCGGGTGAGGGGGCGGCCGGCCTGCCTCCGCCTCCTGCTGTAAACCCGTCCGTCAGGCGGCCTTGCCGCCGGTGACGCGGTCGCGCATTTCGGCCACCTCGGCAGTGAGCGCCGCCACGGTTTCCGCGTCGCAGCCGAGCGCCTTCAGCATGTGGCGGGGCAGATCGGCCGCGCGGGCCTGCATCGCCCGGCCGTCCTCGGTGAGGACCACGCGCACCTGCCGCTCGTCCGCCGGATCGCGCGCCCGGCGCACCAGCCCGGCCGCCTCCATGCGCTTCAGGAGCGGCGTCAGCGTGTTGGATTCGAGGAACAGCGCCTCGCCGAGCTGGCCCACGGTGCGGCCGTCCCGCTCCCACAGCGCCACCAGCGTCACATATTGCGGATAGGTGAGGCCCAGCGCCTCCAGCGCCGGCTTGTAGGCGCGGTTGAGCGCGCCCGTCGCGGAGTAGAGCGCGAAGCACAGCATCTGGTCGAGGCGGGGAGGGGCGTCGGTCATCCTACAACTCTAGCATGGGCGATTTGATCGTGCGCGATGGGATCGCATGCGTTTCAATGCGGGCCGCCATGCAAGATGATGTATCGCGCACGATCTAATCGTGTGAGATATGAATTCCGCGCGGCGACGGGACGAGGTCGCCCAACTCTTGAGGAGATGACGATGAAGACGCTGTACTCCACCTCCGCGACGGCGACCGGCGGCGGCCGCGACGGGCGCTCGGCCACCACCGACGGCAATCTGGCGGTGAACCTGGTCGTGCCGAAGGAGCTTGGCGGGGCCGGCGGCGAGGGCACGAATCCCGAGCAGCTGTTCGCGGTGGGCTATGCCGCCTGTTTCCTCGGTGCGCTGCGCTTCGCGGCGGGCAAGGCCAAGATCGCGGTTCCGGCGGAGGCGTCCGTCACCTCGTCGGTCGGCATCGGCCCGCGCGACGACGGCACGGGCTTCAGCATCGAGGTGGCGCTGGAGGTGGCGCTGCCGGGACTTGACCGCGCCGTGGCGGAGGATCTGGTCGCGCGCGCTCACGTGGTCTGCCCCTATTCGGAGGCGACCCGCGGCAATCTGAACGTCAAGCTGACGACGGTGGTCTGAGGCGCAGCGCGGCGCAACCGCGCGCCGCCCATCACTTCCGGGCGAAGGGCCGGCGGTCGCGCTGCGGCGTGGGCGTCGCGGCGGGAGCCGGGATGGCGGCGGTGGTCTCGACCATCTCGCGCGCCGGCGGCAGCGGCGCAGGC
>NZ_JBHTMX010000168.1:0-6242 GCF_042679725.1 Methylopila musalis | reverse complement strand
GCGCGAGCCGCCGCCTCCCCCGCCGCCCGGCGGAGGAGAAGCCGGGATGGCCGGCGTCTCGCCGCCCCTCAGCATGCGCAGCGCCTCGTCCGGCGTCGGCAGGTCGGCGGCGTGAGCGAGGCGCACCAGCACCATGTCCGCCGCCTGCGCCGGCTTCGGCGCCACCTGCACCTCGGCGATCCCCTTCAGCAGCATCTGCCACGCGCGGGAGAGCGCGCGCATGGTGACGCCCTCGGCGAAGGCGCGGCCGCGCACCCGCTCGGATTCGCTCACCGCCGGATCGTCCGCGGCCTGGGGCGCGAGCTTGATCCGGGTGACGAGGTGGATGGTTTCGGCGAGGTCGGTCAGCACCGCGACGGGATCGGCGCCCACGTCGTACTGCCGGCGGAACAGATCGAGCGCCTCGCCGGCGTCGCCGCGCATGGCGGCCTCGAACAGGTCCAGCACGCCGGCGCGGTCGGCGAGGCCGAGCATGCCGCGCACGGCCTCCGCGCTCACGTCGCCCTGCCCGTGGGCGATGGCCTGATCCAGCAGCGAGAGCGAATCGCGTACCGAGCCTTCCGCCGCGCGCGCGATCACCGCGAGCGCCTCGTCCTCGATCGTCACCTGTTCGGCGTCGCAGACGCGCTTCAGGTGTCCGGAGAGCTCGTCCGCGGCCACCCGCCGGAGCGAGAAGTTCTGGCAGCGCGACAGCACCGTCACCGGCACCTTGCGGATTTCGGTGGTGGCGAACACGAACTTCACATGGGGCGGCGGCTCCTCCAGCGTCTTCAAGAAGGCGTTGAAGGCGCTGGTGGACAGCATGTGCACTTCGTCGATGATGTAGACCTTGTAGCGCGCCATCACCGGCGCGTAGTGCACGGTCTCCAGGATCTGGCGCACGTCGGCGACGCCGGTGTGGGAGGCGGCGTCCATCTCCACCACGTCCACATGGCGCGATTCCATGATCGCCTCGCAGTGGACGCCGGGGGTCGCCAGATCGACGGTGGGGCCGCCCTGCCCGTCGGCGGTCTCGTAGTTCAGCGCGCGGGCGAGGATGCGGGCGGTGGTGGTCTTGCCCACGCCGCGGACGCCGGTGAGGATCCACGCCTGCGCGATCCGGCCCGAGGCGAAGGCGTTGCGCAGGGTGCGCACCATCGGCTCCTGGCCGATCAGGTCCTCGAAGCGCTGGGGGCGGTACTTCCGGGCGAGAACGCGGTAGGGCGACGGCGCGGAAGTCATGCGCCGCCCCTGAGGCGGCGGGCGGAATGGTCGCGGCCTGCCGTCATCGAGCGCCTCGTCACGCGATCGGTGGAAGAGGTGGGAGGTCGGACGACGACCCGTATCGGTCTCGTTGGGGCTGCTTCCTTTCGGACCTGACCCGGTTGGCGAGGAACACGCCCATCGCCAACCTCCCGCGCGCTATATGGACCGCGAAGGGGGCGCCTTGCAAGGCCCGCCATCCGTTCCGGAGACGCATGTCCCATGCCCGATCTCGCCGACCTCGGCTACGCCGGCCTCGCGCTCGACCGCTGCGGCGAGCGCCGCGACGCGTCCGGCTTCCTGGAGGGCGTGGCGGCGGACCCGGCCGCCGGGATCGTGCTGTTTGCCGGCGACCGCCCGGCGCTGCGCCCAGAGGGAGACGGTCTCGCCCCGCTGTTCGACCGCGACGCGGCGGCGGGCATGGGCGCGGCCGGAGCGGAGGTGTTTCTGGGGCTCGATCCGGACGGGCGGCCCTGTTTCGCCCGCCAACACCCGGCGGAGGCCGCGGACCGGCTTCCCGACGCCCTCTTCGAGGACCTGCGGACGGTGGCGAGCGACGGGCGGCTCGCGGGTTCGGCGCTCGCGCTGGTCGGCTACGCCCGCGCCATGCTGGCCTGGCACGCCCGCAACGGCTTCTGCGCCAATTGCGGCGCGCCGACCCGCATGGAAAGCGGCGGCTGGCGGCGCGGCTGCCCGGCCTGCGGCGCGCTGCATTTTCCGCGCACCGACCCGGTGGCGATCATGCTCGTCACCCATGGCGGGCGCTGCCTGCTCGGCCGGCAGGCGCGGTTTCCGCCCGGCGTCTGGTCCTGCCTCGCGGGCTTCGTGGAGCCGGGCGAGACGCTGGAGGACGCCGCCCGCCGGGAAATCTTCGAGGAGGCGGGCGTCATCGTCGGGCCGGTCTCTTACGCCTTCAGCCAGCCGTGGCCGTTTCCCTCCCAGCTCATGCTGGGCGTGACGGCGGAGGCGCGGGGCGACGCGCTGACGCCGGACCTTTCGGAGCTGGAGGCGCTGCGCTGGTTCTCCCGCGACGAGGCCGCCGCCCTGCTCGCGGGCGATCACCCGGACGGCCTGCGCGCCCCGCCGCCCGCCGCGATCGCCCATCACCTGCTGCGGCTGTTCGTGGAGCGGGAGACGGCGGGGCGGACCCCATAACCTTGGCCGTGTGTCCCCTAACCCCGGTCGGCTACATGGCGGTCGATCCATGCGCCGGACGGCGCGATCGAACGTCGCGGCCCCTTTTGACCGAACCGTTCGGTCACTAGCTATATCTTAAGCGAAGATGTAGATTGCCGCCGAACCCTTCAGGAGCGACCGCGAGGATGACCTCCCTTCACGCCGTGGAAGGCGCTGGCGCGCCGACCGCGCGCACCGACCCGGACGCGCCGCAGGGCGACGCCCCCGTGGACGATCGGCTGGACAGCGCCAAGCGCCGCCAGATCATCGAGGGCGCGCGGGCGGTGTTCCTCGCCCATGGCTTCGACGCCGCCGCCATGGGCCGCATCGCCGCCGCCGCCGGCGTCTCCAAGGGCACGCTCTACGTCTATTTCGACAGCAAGGAAGAGCTGTTCGCGGCCCTGGTGCGCGAGCAATGCGCCGGGACCGCCGAGCGGCTGTTCGAGCTTAACGCCGAAAACCACGACGTGCGCGACGTGCTGCGGCGCCTCGGCCTCAGCTTCATCGAGGCCATGGTGGAGCCCTCCCATGTGGCGACCGTGCGCATGGTGATCGCCGCCGCCGACCGGAAGCCGGACATCGGGCAGCTGTTCCTGGCCTCCGGCCCCCGCGCCGGCGCCGCGCGCCTGTCGGCGTGGCTCCGCGCCAAGGTGGCGCAGGGCGAGCTCGCCGTCGCCGACCCGGAGCTCGCAGCGTGGCACTTCCTCACCATGTGCCACTCCTCGGTGATGATGCCGGTGCTGATCGGCGGCGAGGCCCCGCCCCCGCCCGAGCGGGTCGCCTATGTGGTGGATCAGGCGGTCGACGTGTTCCTGTCGGCCTACGGTCCGAAGGGCTGACCAGCCCCCGCGCCGCCGCCGGTTCGCCATGGTGCGGTTTTCGTGCTATGCGTCGCCGCCTCCCGACACTGACCGACCGTTCCGCCCGCCCATGACCACGCTCGATCTCGCCCGTCGCAACGCCAACGCCGCGCCGATCCTCGGCGCCCGGGCGGAGGCGGAGCCCTGGACGCCGCCGGCGCCCTCGCTCGCGGGCCTCACCCGCGCGCGCCTGATGGAGTCGCTCGGCGAGGCGGGCGTGCCCGAGCGCCAGCTGAAGATGCGCTCGGCCCAGATCAACCACTGGGTCCACAACCGCGGCGCGGCCGAATTCGGCCACATGACCAATGTGTCGAAGGACCTGCGCGCGCTGCTGGCCGAGCGTTTCACGCTGGCGCGGCCCGAGATTGTGACCGAGCAGATCTCCGTGGACGGCACCCGCAAGTGGCTGCTGCGCCTGCCCCCCGCCGGCCGCCACGACCGCGGCGCGGAGGTGGAGACGGTCTACATTCCCGAGGAAGGCCGTGGCACGCTGTGCGTGTCCAGCCAGGTCGGCTGCACCCTCACCTGCTCGTTCTGCCACACCGGCACCCAGACCATGGTGCGCAACCTGACCGCGGCCGAGATCGTCGGCCAGCTTCTGGTGGCGCGCGACCGCCTGGGCGACTGGTCGGAGGGCGCGAGCGAGGACGGCCGGCTTGTCACCAACATCGTCTTCATGGGCATGGGCGAGCCGCTCTACAATCTGGACGCGGTGCGCGACGCGATCGAGGTGATCGCCGACGGCGAGGGCCTCGGGCTCGGCCGCCGCCGCATCACCGTCTCCACCTCCGGCGTCGTGCCGCAGATGAAGCGCCTCGGCGAGGAGACGGGCGCCCAGCTCGCGATCTCGCTGCACGCGGTGCGCGACGACCTGCGCGACGTGCTGGTGCCCATCAACAAAAAGCACCCCATCGCCGAGCTGATGGAGGCCTGCCGGACCTATCCGGGCGCCTCCAACGCCCGCCGCATCACCTTCGAATATGTGATGCTGAAGGGGATCAACGACAGCCCGGCGGAGGCGCGCGAGCTGGTGCGCCTGCTGAAGGGCGTGCCGGCCAAGATCAATCTCATTCCGTTCAACCCCTGGCCCGGCACCGACTACGAGTGCTCGGACTGGGAGACGATCGAGCGCTTCTCGGAGATCGTGTTCCGCGCGGGCTACGCCAGCCCCGTGCGCACGCCCCGCGGCCGCGACATCGCCGCCGCCTGCGGCCAGCTAAAGTCGGAGACCAAGCGCCTGCGCGCCAAGGAGCGCATCGCGCTCGAGGCCGCGGAATGACCCTCGCCGGCGCGCCGCGTCCGGCCCGCGGCCGCACCGGCTGAGCGCCGTGCTGGCGCGGATCGCCGGACGCCTGATGATGGCGCCGCTCGGCTTCGTCTGCGGGCTGACCGTCGGCTTCGTGGCGCTGGCGGTGATCTCCAGCAACCATTTCGGCGACGTGCTGCTGTTCCCGAACGAGGTCGCCCTGTTCGGGATGGACCTCACCCTCGGCTTCTGGACCGCCGCCCTCGTACTCGGACCGTTCATCGGCGCGCCCGCGGTGGTGGCGGTGCTGATCGGCGAACTGTTCGCGATCCGCTCCTTCGCCTATTACGCGCTGGCGGGCGCCGCCACCGCCGTGCTGCCCTGGGCGGCGCTGCCGTCGGGCGTGGACGGGCCGCTGTTCTCCATGGCCGACATCGCCGCCTGCGGCGCGGCCGCCGGCCTCGCGCATTGGCTGGTGGCCGGGCGCGGAGCCGGCGTGATCACGGACGAGCCCCCCGCGCCGCCGCCTCCCCCCGCCGCCTGAGGCGAGCACGCGCAGCCTTCCACTCTTTTCGATTCTCAACGGACAGACGCAGCCCGCCGCGACAGCCGGTCCGCGTGTGCGAACGGCGCACGGACGACGACGCCCGCAGAGCAGGACGTCAAAACGCGCAAAAGCGACGCGGCCCGTTTCGGGGCCGCGTCGCTTTTATATCTCAGGGCATGCGATGACCGGCCGCCTTGCGCGGCCGCCGGATCAGCGCCGCAGAATCACTTGCCGGCGGCGACGGCCTTCTTGCCGCCCTTGGCCAGCGCCTTCTGGCTGCGATCCTGCTTCTCGGCGATGCGGGCCGACTTGCCGCGACGATCGCGCAGGTAATACAGCTTGGCGCGACGGACCTTGCCGCGGCGCACCACCTTCACGCTGTCGATCAGCGGCGAGAACAGCGGGAACACGCGCTCCACGCCTTCGCCGTAGGAAATCTTGCGCACGGTGAAGTTCTGGTTCAGGCCGCCGCCCGAGCGCGCGATGACCACGCCCTCATAGGCCTGCACGCGCACGCGCTCGCCTTCCTTGACCTTCACATTGACGATGACCGTGTCGCCCGGCGCGAAATCAGGGATCTCGCGCACGGCGGTCACAACCGCCATCTGCTCCTTGTCGAGCTGTTCGATGATGTTCATAGCGTCGTCTCCGCGTCTCTCGCTTCGGCCGCGAGGCGCACGAGAAGTTTCAGGGGAATCTCGTGAGTGGCCGGTCTACTACTCGATCTCGCTGGCTTTGTCGACGCCCCCCGTCGTCCGGGCGACATATTTCGCCCAAAGGTCGGGGCGGCGCGCGCGGGTGTCCGCCTTGGCGCGCAGGGCCCGCCAGCGGGCGATGGCCTTGTGGTCGCCGGACAGCAGCGCCTCGGGCAGGCCCCGGCCCTCGAACTCACGCGGCCGCGTGTAATGGGGATGCTCCAGCAGGCCGCCCTCAAAGCTCTCGTCGTCGCCGGAGGCGTGGTCGCCCATGACGCCCGGCAGCAGCCGCACGCAGGCGTCCAGCAGCAGCAGCGCGGCCGCCTCGCCCCCGGACAGCACCACGTCGCCGACCGCGACCTCCTCCAGTCCCCGCGCCTCGATCACCCGCTGGTCCACGCCCTCGAACCGGCCGCAGATCAGCGCGACGCCCGGCCCCGCCGCCAGCGCCCGCACCCGCGCCTGGGTCAGCGGCG
>NZ_JBHTMX010000167.1:0-6286 GCF_042679725.1 Methylopila musalis | reverse complement strand
CCGGCCGGCGTCGGCGGCGACGCCGAGCACCCGCGCGCCGGCGGGCAGGGCGAGCGCGGCGTGGGCGGGGCCCGTCTCCGCCTGCTTCGACTTGACGACCCGGTAGACGATCGCCGACATGACGGCGAGGAAGCCGACGCCCATGGTCAGCCCGCCGATCAGGAACAGCTTCCGCAGCCGCCGATAGACCTGCGCGATCCGGGGATCGTCCTCTTCCGCGACCTCGTCCGCAACCGGGCCGTTGGGCCCCCCGAGCGCCGTCATGTCATCCGCCTTTTCGCTTTCCGATGATCCGCGCGCCGTCGCCGTGCCCGCCGGCCCCGACGACGCGGGGCAACGGCTGGACCGGTTTCTGGCGGCGCGCCTGCCCGAATTCTCCCGCGCCCGGCTCCAGGCGCTGATGCGCGAGGGCGCGGTCTCCGCGGACGGGCGGACGCTAGTGGACCCCTCCGCGCGGGTCAACGCGGGCGAGACCTATGTGGTGGCGGCCCCGCCGCCGGCGCCGGCCGAACCTGTGGGGCAGGACATTCCGCTCGCGGTGGTGTTCGAGGACGCCCATCTCATCGTCATCGACAAGCCGGCGGGGCTCGTTGTGCATCCGGCCGCCGGCCACGCCGACGGCACGCTCGTCAACGCGCTGATCAACCACTGCGGCGCGAGCCTGTCGGGCGTCGGGGGCGTCGCCCGGCCGGGCATCGTCCACCGGCTCGACAAGGACACCTCCGGCCTGCTGGTGGTGGCCAAGCACGACGCCGCCCATCGCGGCCTGAGCGCCCAGTTCGCCGATCACGGCCGCACCGGCCCGCTGGTCCGCTCCTACCGGGCGCTGGTCTGGGGCCTTCTGTCCCGGCCCCGGGGCACGGTGGACGCGCCTCTCGGCCGGTCCGAGCGCAACCGCGAGAAGATCGCCGTCCGGGCGGACGGGCGCGAGGCCATCACCCACTGGGAGGCGCTGGAGCGGTTCGAGGCGGCGGGCGCGAGCCTGGTGGAGTGCCGGCTGGAGACCGGCCGCACCCACCAGATCCGCGTGCACATGGCGACGCTCGGCCATCCGCTGCTGGGCGACATGGTCTACGGCGCCTCGCACCGCACCAAGGCGGCCCGGCTGTCGGAGGAGGGGCGCGAGGCGCTGACGGCGCTCGGCCGGCAGGCGCTGCACGCCGCCGAGCTCGGCTTCGCCCACCCGGTCACGGGCGAGGAGCTTCATTTCGAGAGCCCCTTGCCGGACGACCTCGCACGCATGATATCTGCGCTGGAAACCCAGTGAGCCATGCATAAGCGCACGTCAGCGTGAATGGAAATTGACACCATTCCGCCGCGCTGGCGCGTTACTGTCTCACACGATGCGATCGGCGCGTGACGCGCGGTCGCGGCCGGGCCTGCCGAAACCGGGGGCCCAGAGTCGAAGGAGACGCCCATGGCTTCGGCCGCCTTGCCCCTTCTTGTCAGCGATTCGGGTCTGTCGAAGTATCTCGACGAGATCCGCAAGTTCCCCATGCTCGAGCCGCAGGAGGAGTACATGCTCGCCAAGCGTTGGCGCGAGCATGGCGACCGCGACGCGGCGCACCGGCTCGTCACCAGCCATCTCAGGCTCGTGGCCAAGATCGCTATGGGCTATCGCGGCTACGGCCTGCCGATCGGCGAGGTGGTGTCGGAGGGCAATGTGGGCCTGATGCAGGCGGTGAAGCGGTTCGAGCCGGACAAGGGCTTCCGCCTCGCCACCTACGCCATGTGGTGGATCCGCGCCTCGATCCAGGAGTACATCCTGCGCTCGTGGTCGCTGGTGAAGATGGGCACCACCGCGAACCAGAAGAAGCTGTTCTTCAACCTGCGCAAGGCCAAGAGCCAGATCTCGGCGCTCGAGGACGGCGACCTGAAGCCCGATCAGGTGAAGCAGATCGCCACCAAGCTCGGCGTCGGCGAGCAGGACGTGATCGACATGAACCGCCGTCTCGGCGGCGACGCTTCGCTCAACGCGCCGCTGCGCGAGGACGAGGGCTCGTCCGAGTGGCAGGACTGGCTGGTGGACGACAGCGACAGCCAGGAAAGCCGCCTCGCCGAGAACGAGGAGCTGGACAACCGCCGCAAGGCGCTGTCGGGCGCGCTCACCGTGCTGAACGACCGCGAGCGCCGCATCTTCGAGGCGCGCCGCCTCGCCGACGAGCCGTTGACGCTGGAGGAGCTGTCCTCCGAGTTCGGCGTCAGCCGCGAGCGCGTGCGCCAGATCGAGGTGCGCGCCTTCGAGAAGGTGCAGGACGCGGTGCGCAAGAACGTGGCGCAGATCGAAGCCCGCGCCTGAGGCTTGGGTGTCTTTGCGTGAAGGAAGGCCGTCCGCGTGATCCGCGGGCGGTTTTTTATGGGCGACGCGTGCTGGTGCGGGCGAACGTCGCCATATCCGTCATGCCCGAGCTTGTCTCGGGCATCCACGACTTGCGAGGCCGACGTGCGGCGCGGCGGGCAGTCGTGGATGCCCGCCATGCGGCGGGCATGACGGGGAGGGGATGGCGCGGGTCGCAGCTGAGGGCAGGGCTACGGGCGCGACGATGACGAGGCTGTCCGCCATCCGCGGACGGCTTTGTTATGGGCGACGTCGCGACACATGTGGCGCCGAGGCTCACCCACCGTCATGCCCGAGCTTGTCTCGGGCATCCACGACTTGCGAGGCCGACGTGCGGCGCGGAGACAGTCGTGGATGCCCGCCATGCGGCAGGCATGACAGGGAGGGGGCGCAACTGAGGGCCGGGCTATGGGCGCGACTATGACGAGGCCGTCCGTGTGATCCGCGGGCGGCTTTTCTATGGGCGAAGCGTGCTGGTGCGGGCGAACACCGCCATGTCCGTCATGCCCGAGCTTGGTCCTCGGGCATTCACGACTTGCGAGGTCGACGTGCGGCGCGGCGGACAGTCGTGGATGCCCGCCATGCGGCGGGCATGACGGGGGAGGGTGTCGCGCCGGAGAGAATCATCCCCCCTGGCGCCCGGGCAGCCTTCGCCGCATCAGCTCCGCCCCGAGCCGACCTTGAGCAGCCGCAGCACGATCCAGACCGGGATGACCACCGCGGCGCCGATCATCAGCCAGCGCAGCAGCGCGCGGATCAGGTCGGCGCTGTTGGCGAACAGGTCGCGGATCACGTCGAGCGCGTAGTCCAGCAGCCGGAACACGTCGAGATCGAGCTGGTCGAGGATCAGCCCGACCACGACGCAGAGCGCCACGAGCCGCAGCAGCACGCCGAGCGGCGAGCCGCCGAGGAAGCGGGAGACGCCACCGGAGGAACCGTAGGACATGGACCGATCTCCCCGCTCAGGCCGCCTGCGCCAGTTCGCCGGCGAGCGCGCGCCGGATCAGGGCGCGCGTCTCGTCAACGCCATAGGCCGCCACGAAGGTTCCGAAGCGCGGGCCTTCCTTTTCGCCGAGCAGCAGCTCGTAGAGCGCGCTGAACCAGGCGAAGGACACGCCGGGGCCGCCGTCCGGACCCTTGCGCTTCTTGTCCTGGTAGCGCTCGATCGGGCGGGCGACGTCCAGCACCACGTCCTGGATCGCGGCGGTGTCGGCGTCGGGGGCGAGCGCCGCGAGGCCGGCGTCGAGCTGGGCGAGCGCTTGCGCCTCCACCTCGTCGGCGAGGCGGAAGGCCCGGCGCGGCTTCACCCGGTCGATGAAGTAGCGCACGGCGTAGCCCGCCAGCCGGTCGAGATCGGGATGGGTCTCCGCGGTCACGCCGGGGGCGTAGCGCCGGATCATGCGCCACAGCACCGCCTTGTCCTCGGCGTTGGCGGCGGAGGCGAGCTTCAGCAGCAGGCCGAAGGACACCGGCATGTCGTCGGCCGGCGGCTCGCCGGAATGGATGTGCCACACCGGATTGCCGAGCTGCGTCTTCACGTCCTGCGCCGCGTAGCGGGAGAGGAAGTTGTAATACTCGTCGACCGCCTTCGGAATGACGTCGAAATGCAGCTTCTTAGCCGAGCGGGGCGACTGGAACATGTAGAGCGCGAGACTCTCCGGGCTGGCGTAAGTCAGCCACTCGTCGATGGTGAGGCCGTTGCCCTTGGACTTGGAGATCTTCTGGCCGTTCTCGTCGAGGAACAGCTCGTAGACGAAGTGCTCCGGCGCGACGCCGCCCAGGATCTCGCAGATCCGGTCGTAGATCGGCGCGTTGGTCTGGTGGTCCTTGCCGAACATCTCGAAATCGGCGTCGAGCGCGGCCCAGCGGGCGCCGAAATCGGGCTTCCACTGCAGCTTCACCTCGCCGCCGGTCACGGGCAGCGTCTTGTCCACGCCGTCCTCGTCGGTGAAGGTGATGGTCCCGTCCCGGGCGTTCACCTCCTTCAGCGGCACGTAGAGCACGCGGCCGCTCACGGGCGAGATCGGCAGAAACGGCGAATAGGTCGCGCGCCGCTCCTCGCCCAGCGTCGGCAGCATCACCGCCATGATCTCGTCGTAACGCTCCGCCGCCCTCAGCAGCACGGCGTCGAGCTTGCCTGAGCGGTAGTATTCGGTGGCGGAGGCGAACTCGTAGTCGAAGCCGAACGTGTCGAGGAACCGCCGCAGCATGGCGTTGTTGTGGTGGCCGAAGCTTGCATAGTCGCCGCCGAACGGGTTCGGCACCGAGGTCAGCGGCATCTGCAGGTAGGGCGTCAGCGCGGCCGGGTCCGGCACGTTGTCCGGCACCTTGCGCATGCCGTCCATGTCGTCGGAGAAGCACAGCAGCCGGGTCGGGATCCGGTCCTCGGTCAGCGTGCGGAAGGCGTGGCGCACCATGGTGGTGCGGGCCACCTCGCCGAAGGTGCCGATGTGCGGCAGGCCGGACGGGCCGTAGCCGGTCTCGAACAGCACCGGGCCGTCCTTCGGTTTGCGCTTCAGCCGCTCGACGATCTTGCGCGCCTCCTCGAACGGCCAGGCGGCCGAGGACTGGGCGAATTCGGCGAGGTCTGAGGCGGTCATCGGCTCACACGGTCGGGACACGGAAGAGGCGCAACCTATGAAGGGGCGTTCGGGGCGTCAATGAGGCTCGCGGACGCCCCGTGTCGCCGCAGCCCGGCGGGCAGGACACCCCTGCGGGACGACACCCCTGCCGTCATGCCCGAGCTTGTCTCGGGCATCCACGACTTTTCGCCGAGCGTCCGCCGAAGGGTAAGTCGTGGATACCCGCGCGAAGGCGCGGGCATGACGGAGGCTAGGGGAGGCGCCTCGGTCCGTCTGAGGCCTAAGCGCTCACCACAGCCCGACGGGGAAATGCCGCAGGTAGATTTCCGCGTAGACGCCGTTCTCGTCCAGCCGCTGCAGCGCGTAGTCGATGGCGGCGCGCAGGCGGTCGTCGTCGGGGCGGAGCAGGGCGCCGACGCCCTCGCCGAAATAGCGCGTCTCCACGAACGGGCCGCCCACGAAGCCGCAGCAGTCGGCGGAGCCCTCGCCGTTGAGCCACAGCGCCAGCGCCACGCCGTCGCCGAAGGCGGCGTCGGCCGCGCCGTCCTTCACCGCCGCGCGGGCCGCCTCGGCGGTGGGGAAGGGCTTGAGCTCGGCCTTGGGGAAGAAGGCCTTCAGGAACGCCTCGTGGGCGGAGCCTTCCGCCACCGCCACGGAGCGGCCCTCCAGCGTCTCGGGCGTCGCGCCGGTCAGCGCCTTGTCTTTGCGGGCCACGAAGCGCGCCGGCGTCTGGTGCAGGCGCTCGGTCACGGCGAAGCGCTTGCGCAGGTCGGGCGTCGGCCGCGCCATGGCGAGGATCACGTCCGCCTGCCGGCGCTCGATCGTGTCCATCAGCGCGTCCCAGCGCCAGGCCTGAAGCGTGCAGGTGACCGACAGCTCGGCGCAGACGGCGCGGGCGAGATCGACCGCGAAGCCCACCGGCTGGCCGTCGGAGTCGGTGTAGTGGAACGGCGGATAGTCGTCGCCGGTCGCCCATTTGATCACCCGGCCGGCGGGAAGGTCCGGCTTCTCCAGCCGGGCCTTGGGATCGCTGAAGCGCGGGATCGCCACCGTGTCGGCCGCAGCTGGGGCGAGGGCGGCGAGGTTCGCCGCCACACACAGGCCGAGCACGACTCTCCAAAGTTGCATCCGACACGACTCCTCGCGTCAGGCGATTCTACTGTCGGAGAATGAGCCGAGGGTGAACGGCGGGGGGCCGTTCGATCGGCGGGGGCGGTTCCTCGCATGGCGCAGTTGGCGCGCGCGTTCAAGGCGAAAGCCCGTACGGAGCGGACGGCCGCGTTCGACCGCGCCGCGGTGGCGCCCCGCCGCGCGCCGGACCCGGACCACGCGCTGCCGCCGGAGTTCGTCGCGCTCGCGGGGCAGG
>NZ_JBHTMX010000166.1:0-6301 GCF_042679725.1 Methylopila musalis | reverse complement strand
CCGGATCGTCCTGATCGGGCGGAGGCGGGTTCAGGCCGCGGCGTCCGCCCGCCGGAACGCGGGCGCGAGCGCGCAGGTCGCCGCGACCGCGACCGCGCCGGTCAGCCCGAAGCACCACGCATAGCCGAGCGCATCACCGAAGGCGCTGGCGCCCAGCCAGCCGACGACGCTCGCAATGGCGTCCGCGCACTGGAACAGGGTGAAGTCCACGCCGGCCTGATCGAGCGAGGCGTAGCCCATCAGCCGGGCGTAGAGGGCGACGAAGCCCACCGCCATCACCACCGCGTTCAGCAAGGCGAGCCCGGTCACGATCCACGGCGCGTGCAGCCCATAGGCGGCCGAGGCGGCGAAGCCCAGCGTGACCGCCGCCTGCAGGCCCATGGAGGAGATAGCCACCGCGCCGCCTCCGAAGCGCCGCACCAGGCCGCCTCCAAGCACCGCGCCCACGACGCCCGCGCTCATGCCGCCGAGCCCGTTGACGACGCCGATCCAGCTCAGGCCGAGGCCCGCGTCCACCAGATAGGGGCCGATCAGCACCATCGCCCATTTCTGGCCGACCACATAGATCGTGACCAGCAGCAGGCCGTAGCGCACCTCGCGGCGGCGCAGCGCGGCGCCGAGATTCGGCCGCTCCGCGTCGGGCGCCCGCGTGGGGCGCGGCCCGTCGCGGCCGAGCACGAACAGGGCGCAGAGCGCGGCCAGCGTCGCCGCCATGGCGAAACAGGCGAAGGCCCAGCCGAGATGGTCCACCAGCACCAGAAACAGCCCCCCGCCGATGGCCGTGCCCGCATAGGCGCCGGCGACCTGCGCGGCGTTGCCCCATCCGCGATGGCGCTCCGACAGCGTCTCCACCGCATAGCCGTCGCAGGCGATGTCCACCGTCGCCGTGGCGAAAGCCGCAAGGGTGAGCAGCGTCATCAGCAGGCCGAGCGCGCCGGGGCCGGCGAGCCCAGCGCCGACCATCATGGCCATCACCACGACGCCGCCCGCCGCCACCACACGCCGCGACCGGTGCGGCCGGCCGGGCGGCAGGCGGTAACGCTCCACCCATGGCGACCAGAGAAACTTGAAAGACCACGGCGCCACCGTAACCAGCAGCATGCCGATCTCGCTCAGCGACGCGCCATCCTGCCGGAGCACCGCCGGCAGGCCCTGGAACGTCACGCCGCCCACCACGCTCTGGGCCATGTAGACGCCGGCGAGCCCGGCGACGACCTCCGCCGGCGAGGCGAGGCGCCGGGACGCCCCAGCCGCCTCCGCCACGCTCACCAGCGGTATTTCAGGCTGGCGATGACCTGCCGACCCTGGTCCCAGTAGCAGTAGTTGGCGGAACAGACCTGTTCGACCTTGTCGAGCAGGTTGGTGGCGTTGACCTGCAGCTTCACGCCCTTCAGCCGCGGCGTGAGGTTTTCAAGCTCGTAGGCGATCTTGGCGTCGACGAAGGCGCGGGCCTTGTTGGCGATGACCGCGCGGTTGTCGTTGTCGCCGAAGTTGCGGCCCGTGTAGCGCAATCCGGCGCCGAAGCTCAGGCCCTTGGCGACGCCGTCCGGCGCGTCGTAGCCGCCCCAGAGCGAGAACGCGTGCTTCGGCGTGCTGGTCAGCTCCTTGCCTTTGATGCTGTCGGGCTTCGCGATCCGGGTGTCGGTGTAGGCGTAGGACGCCAGCAGGCTGACGCCGTTCTCGAACGTCGCCGCGCCCTCGATCTCGAAGCCGCGCGAGCGGAAGTCGAGCTGGGTCTGCTTGTTCTGCGCGTCCACCACCGCATAGACCACGCCGTCGTCCTGTTTGAGATGGAAGACGGACGCGTTGATGGTCGCGTTCACGTCGGGGAACGTGTACTTTACGCCGGCTTCGATCTGCTCGCCGACCGTCGGCTTCGTCACCGTGCCGTCGATGACCGTGCCGGGGTTCGGCACGAAGGACGTGCCGTAGCCCACATAGGGGGTGAGGCCGAAGGCGGTGACGTAGCTCAGGCCGGCGCGGCCGGTGAACTGGCCGTCGTTCTGCTTCTGGGTGTCGTGAACGCCGCCGCTGATCGACTTGTAGGTGCTGTCGAACCAGTCGTAGCGGGCGTTGAGCGTGAGACGCCACGCGTCCCACTTGATCTCGTCCTGCGCGTAAACGCCGATCAGGCTCTGGTCCTGCTTGGAGCGGAACGGATAGGCGTTGGGATCGCCGAAATCCGGGACCGTGATCCCGTCAGGGTCCGAATAGAAGCTCAGGGCGTATTTCGAGGAGTACTTCAGCAGGCTGACGTCCACGCCGGTGAGCAGGGTGTGCGCCACCGGCCCGGTCGCGACATCGGTCTTCAGATAGGTGTCGGCCGCAAACGCGGCGAACTGTTCCTTCACCAGACCGGCGCCGCCGGCTTCGGACACCGCGTCGTACCGGCCGTTGTACTCCTCACGCTGGCTGAGCGCCGAGAAGCGGGCGTTCTGGTGCAGGCTCACGCTGTCGCTGAAGGCGTGCTTGAACTCGTAGCCGATGCGGCCCTGATCCTGCGTGAAGTCGTTGAAGTCGCCGTTGGCGAGCGGCGTGCGGGTGGCGCCGGTGACATTTCCAAGCGCGTCGTAGGAATTGACGAACGCCGCCGAACCGCCGGTCTTGCCGTGCAGGAACTCGCTGAGGACGGTGATCTCGGTGGCGTCGCTCGGGCGGAAGGTCACCGCCGGGGCGATGAAGAAACGGTCGTCCGGCACCCGCGCCATCTCGGTGTTCGCGTCGCGCCCGAGCGCGGTGAGGCGGTAGAGCACCGTCCCCTGCTCGTTCAGCGGTCCGCCGATGTCGAAGCTCGCCTGCTTGCGGTCGAAGGAGCCGGTCTGGACCTCCACCTCCCCGAATTTGTAATCCGTCGGGCGCTTTGAGATCAGGTCGATGACGCCGACCGAGGCGCCGGCGCCATAGAGCGCGGAGGACGGCCCCTTGAGAATGGAGATCGCCTCGACCCCGTACGGCTCCAGCCGGAACAGGCCGCTCGGGCTGCTGAACTGGCGCAGGCCGTCGCGGAACACGCCGGTGTAGGTCACGTCGACGCCGCGGATGAAGAAGCTGTCGAAGCGCGGGTCGAAGCCGAAGGCGCCGGTGCGAACGCCGGGCGTGTAGTTCAGCGCCTCCTGCAGATTCTGGGGATTGCGGTCCGCGATCTGCTTCTGCGTCACCGTGTTGATGGTGGCGGGCGTCTCATTCACCGGGGTGTCGGTCTTGGTCGCGGTGCGCGTGGTCTTGGCCACATAGCCGTCATTGGACACGACGCCGGCCGCGCCGCTCGCGCCGGACGAGCGGGTGGCCCCCTGCCCTTCGACCTGAATCTCCTCAAGCTGGACCGCGCCGCCGGCCTGCTGGGCGGCGGCCGGAAGACCGACCGCCAAGCCGGCTGCGGTCGACAGAACGAGAAGCGATCGCGTCATCGCAAAGAACTCCGGAAAACACCATGTTTCCGGCGGTTAACCGATCGCGCCGCCTCGTTTCAAACGGAATCAACCGCCTTTATATGTTTTAATTCTAAAATAGAATTGGAAAAAATTCAGACAACAAGCATACGAAACGCCTTCTACAGTGGCTTAAGACGCGCTTTTCATTTTGACATGGATGGGGATAATCATTGTCTCTTCGATGACAGACGAGGTTCTGAAACTCCACCGAAGCTAAACATCACGCCGTCGTGATGCCGCTGTGATGAGACGTTCGGCGCACGCGAAGACAGGCCGCGGTCGAGATGATCCAGCGACCAAAGGCGGCGGGGAGCCGACGACAACCACTGTCACGCTTTCGCCACAGCGCGCCGCAAGATGATCCCGCCGTTGCCCGGAGTGTCCGCCATGCGATTTGCGCCCGCGCTGCTCGCCCTCGCGCTGCTGGTCTTCCCGGCCGCAGCGCAGGCCGCCGCCGTCGTCACCTCGGCGCCCGCGAGCGGCTACGACAGCAATGAGTTCCGCAGCCGCGCCGAGCGCGAGGCCACGTTCCGCGAGCTGGAGCGCGACCTGCGGCGCCGGCTCGACCGTCGCCTGCCGCCCGGCCGGGATGTGCGCGTAACGCTGCTGGACGTGCGGCCCGCCGGGCGGTTCGAGCCGTGGCGGAGCGGCTTCGAGGACGTGCGCGTGCTGCGCGACGTGACGCCGCCCCGCGTCACGCTGCGCTACGAGGCGCGGGAGCGCGGCCGGGTGGTGGCCGCCGGCGACGAGACGGTGACGGATCTGAACTATCTGTCCAACCCGTCGTCGCGGCTGTCGTCCGATCGTCTCGCCCATGAGAAGGCGCTGCTCGCCGACTGGGCCGACGCGCGCCTGATCCGGCTGCGGCCGCAGCGGCGCTGAGCACGGCCCCCGCGTCCATTGGCGAAGTTTGCGCTGCAGCGCATTCGGTGTAAGCGGATACCAATTCCGGTGGTTTCTACGGGCGGTGACGATGGCTCTGATCGATCTGGCGCAGGCGGCCGGGCGCGATGCGCCCTTCAGGATGAACTGGACGCGCGCCGAAGCCCGGCGCCTCTATGATCTCCCCTTCGCCGACCTGATGTTCCAGGCGCAGACGGTCCACCGCCGGCACTTCGATCCCAACCGGGTGCAGATGTCGAAGCTGCTGTCGATCAAGACCGGCGGCTGCCCGGAGGATTGCGGCTATTGCAGCCAGTCCGCCCGCATGCCCGGCGAAAAGCTCAAGGCCTCCAAGCTGATGGAGGTGGAGCGCGTGATCGAGGAGGCGCGCAAGGCCAAGGCTGGCGGCGCCACCCGCTACTGCATGGGCGCGGCCTGGCGCAGCCCCAAGGAGCGCGACATGGACATGGTGGTCGCCATGGTCGAGGGCGTGAAGGGCCTCGGCATGGAGACCTGCATGACGCTCGGCATGCTGAGCGTGGACCAAGCCTTCCGCCTGAAGGACGCCGGCCTCGACTACTACAACCACAACCTCGACACCTCCGAGCGGTACTATTCGGAGATCATCACCAGCCGCACCTTCGCCGACCGGCTGGAGACGCTCGACAACGTGCGCATGGCTGGCATGAAGGTCTGCGCCGGCGGCATTCTCGGCATGGGCGAGACGGTGGACGACCGGGTGGACATGCTCTGCACCCTCGCCAACATGGCCGAGGCGCCGGAGAGCGTGCCGATCAACATGCTGATCCCGATCCCCGGCACCAAGCTCGAGAACGCCGATCCGATCGACCCGATCGCCTTCGTGCGCACCATCGCGGTCGCCCGCATCATGATGCCGACGAGCCATGTGCGCCTCTCCGCCGGCCGCACCGAAATGACCGACGAGACCCAGGCGCTGTGCTTCCTCGCCGGCGCCAACTCCATCTTCGTGGGCGACACCCTGCTCACCGCCGACAACCCCGGCGATGACCACGACGGCGCGCTGTTCCGCCGTCTCGGCGTCGAGCCGGAGGAGATGGACGCCGCCGAATGAGCGCGCACCGGCTGGCGCGGTTCGAGGCCACGCTCGCGGGCCTGTCGCGCCGCAGCCAGCGGCGGCGGCTCACGGGCCGCGCCGGCCATGACTTCGCCTCCAACGACTATCTCGGGCTCGCCGCCGCGCCCCGCCTTCAGGCGGCGATCGGCGAGGCTTTGGCGCGCGGCGTGCCCGTGGGCGCGGCCGGCTCGCGGCTGCTGCGCGGCAACGATCCGGAGCACGAGGCGCTGGAGGCGGAGGCCGCCGCCTTCTTCCGCGCCGAGGCCGCGCTCTATTTCGGCGCTGGCTACGCGGCGAACGTCGCTCTGCTGTCCGCCCTGCCCCAGCGCGGCGATCTGGTGGTCTATGACGACCTGATCCACGCCAGCGTGCATGAGGGCCTGCGCCTGACCAAGGCGGAGACCGTGGCCGTCCCCCACAACGACGCCGGCGCGGTCGACGACGCCATCCGCGCATGGCGGGAGCGCGGCGGCCGGGGCGCGCCCTGGATCGCGGCGGAGAGCGTCTACTCCATGGACGGCGACCGCGCCCCGGTCGCGGAGCTGCTGGCGCTCGCGGAGACCCATGACGGCTTTCTGCTGCTGGACGAGGCCCACGCCACCGGCGTGCTCGGAGCGACCGGCCGGGGGCTGGCGGAGGCGTTCGAGGGGCGCGAGGCGCTGATCGCCACCCACACCTGCGGCAAGGCGCTGGGCGCGAGCGGCGCGCTGGTGACGGGTCCGCGGGTGATCGTGGACTACCTCGTGAACCGCGCGAAGCCCTTCATCTACGCCACCGCCCCCTCGCCGCTGGCCGCGAGCGCGGTGCGCGCGGCGCTGCGCATCGTCGAGGACGAGCCCGAGCGCCGGGACGCGCTCCACAGGCGCGTCGCGATCGCGCAGGCGCGTCTCGG
>NZ_JBHTMX010000165.1:0-6315 GCF_042679725.1 Methylopila musalis | reverse complement strand
CGGGACCGGGCGCCGTCGTCGTCGCCGGCTTCGAGACGCTGGCGGCGCTCGCCGTGCTGGCCTTCGGCGCGCTGATGCTGGCGGGCCTGCTCGCGACCGGGGCCAGCGGCGCGGGTTGACGCCGCCGCACCGGACGGCGCCTTCTGCGAAAGGTTCGGTCTCCGGCCGCATCCTTCCCCACCCACGGGCGTTCGAGGCTTCTGTCGTCATGGCGGTTCGGTTCAGGGACGCGCGCATCGCCGTGGTGGGCGGGGCGGGCTTCATCGGCTCGGCCCTGATCCTGCACCTGCTTAACGACACCGCCGCGCGGGTGATCAATCTCGACGCCCTGACCTACGCCGCCAATCCCCGCTCCCTTACCGAGGCGCAGGCCTCGCCCCGCTACGCCTTCGAGCGGGTCGACATCCGCGACGCGGACGCGCTCGGCGCCGCCTTCGCCCGCCACCGGCCGACGGCGATCGTCAATCTGGCGGCCGAGAGTCATGTGGACCGCTCGATCGACGCGCCGGGCGCCTTCGTCGAGACCAATCTCATGGGCGCCTTCACCCTGCTGCAGGAGGCGCTGCGCCTCTGGCGCGGGCTCGACGGATCGGAAAAGGCGGCGTTTCGTCTGCTGCAGGTCTCCACCGACGAGGTGTTCGGCTCGCTCGACGGCGAAGGGGCCTGCGACGAGACCGCGCCCTACCGCCCCAATTCGCCCTATTCCGCCACCAAGGCCGGCGCGGACCATCTGGCGCGCGCCTGGGGCGCCACCTACGGGCTGCCGACGATCGTGACCCATGGGGCGAACACCTACGGCCCGCGGCAGTTTCCCGAGAAGCTGGCGCCCATGATGATCCTGCGCGGCTTAGGCCTCCGGGAGCTGCCGGTCTATGGGCGGGGCGACCAGGTGCGCGACTGGCTCCACGTGGAGGACCACGCCCGGGCGCTCGCGCTCGCGCTGGAGCGGGGCGCGCCGGGCGCGACCTACGCCGTGGGCGGCGGGGGGCTGAGGCGCAACATCGACGTGACGCGGGCGGTCTGCGCGGCGCTCGACCGGCTGGCGCCCGCGCCGGTCCCTCGGGAGAGCCTGATCCGCTTCGTGGCGGACCGGCCGGGCCACGATCTCCGCTATGCGCTCGATTCCTCCCGCATCGCCCGCGAGCTCGGCTGGCGCCCGCAGGAGAACTTCGAGGCGGGGCTGGAGCGCACCGTGCGCTGGTATCTCGACAACCGCGCGTGGTGGGCGCCGCTGGTCGAGGGCGAGGCGGACGCGCTGCGGCGGCGTGGGCTCGGGGCGGCGCCGTCAAGCCCGGTTTGAACCGCTGTACTCCTGCGCCGGGAGGACTATGTTCCGGCCGTCTTCTCCGTGGAGTCCGCCCCGTCCGATGAACGCTTCCGCGCCCCTGAGCGACCCGCGCGCCGTCCGCCTTCCCGCCGATCATCCGCCCGTGAAGAGCGGCCGCATCGGCGTCCTGCTGGTCAATCTCGGCACGCCGGACGCGACCGACTACTGGTCCATGCGACGCTACCTGAAGGAGTTTCTCTCCGACCGCCGGGTGATCGAGACGCCGCGCATCCTGTGGTGGCCGCTCCTGAACGGGATCATCCTCACCACCCGGCCGGGCCGGAAGGGCAAGGACTACGACACCATCTGGAACCGGGAGCGCGACGAGAGCCCGCTGCGCACCATCACCCGCTCCCAGTCCGAGAAGCTCGCCGCCGCCCTGTCCGACGCCGCGCCGAAGCTGGTGGTGGACTGGGCCATGCGCTACGGCAACCCCTCCATCGCCTCGCGCATCGAGGCGCTGCAGAAGGAGGGCTGCGACCGGCTGCTGCTGGTGCCGCTCTACCCGCAATACGCCGCCGCCACCTCCGCCACCGTCTGCGACAAGGCGTTCGACGCGCTGAAGGCCATGCGCTGGCAGCCGGTGCTGCGGGTCGCGCCGCCCTGGGCGGACGATCCGGTCTACATCGAGGCGCTGACGGGGTCGCTGAAGGCGGAGCTGGCGAAGCTTTCCTTCGAGCCCGAGGTGATCCTGGCGTCGTTCCACGGCGTGCCCCAGTCCTACCTCGCCAAAGGCGACCCCTATCACTGCCAGTGCCAGAAGACCGCGCGGCTGATGCGCGAGGCGCTGGGCCTCGACGCCACGCGCTTCCGCATCACCTTCCAGTCCCGCTTCGGCCCGGAGGAATGGCTGCAGCCCTACACCGACAAGACGGTGGAGGCGCTGGCGAAAGAGGGCGTGAAGAACCTCGCCGTCTGCATGCCGGGCTTCACCGCGGACTGCCTGGAGACGCTGGAGGAGATCGCCGGCGAGAACGCCGAGATCTTCAAGCACAACGGCGGCGAGAACTTCGCCGCCATCCCGTGCCTCAACGACAGCGCCGAGGGCATGCGCGTGATCGAGCACGTGGTGCGCCGGGAGCTGATGGGCTGGCTGTGACCGCCGTCTGAAAGGGCTTCCGCCCCCTTCCTTGTCCCGGCCTCGAGCCGGGACCCAGACCCGCCGCCCTTCCAGAACCAGCGCGCCGCCGCCGCGCTTCAAGAGCGGGCGTCGGCGCCCGCCCTTCCTGCCTCGATGTCGGGACAGGATCGGGAGCAGGCGAAGGGAGTTTTCGGCCCCGTCGCCCCCGCCCTCGTTCAGCCGTTCTCCGGCGCGTAGGTGAAGGTCCAGGTCTCGGTCAGCGCGCGTTCGCCCGCCTTCAGGAAGGCGCGCAGCTCCACCGGCTTGCCGCCGTCCGCCTGCACGTCGATGCCGACCCGGAAGCCGCCGATCTTCGGGTTGGGCGTCACGAAGGCGCCGCGGATGGCGCCGGTCGAGGCCGAGGGCACCACCTGCACCCGCGATGGCTCGTTGAGGTAGTAGGGTAGGTCGCCGCCGGCGAAGTCGATGATGAAGCGCTGGGAGCCGGGAGGCGCGGTCTCGGCCGCGCCGAGCGCGGCCGCGCGGGTCGGATAGGTGTTCACCGCCCGGCCGCCGGGATGCATCTTGCCGTCCGACGACAGCGATTTCAGCCGGTAGCCGAACACCTTCTCCTGGCCCACGGGCAGCGGCTCGGCGGGCGTCCAGAACGCGACGATGTTGTCGTTGGTCTCGTCGTCGGTGGGCAGCTCGATCAGCTCGATCCGGCCGGGGCCCCAGCCCTCGCGCGGCTCCACCCAGTAGCTCGGGCGCAGCTGATAGGCGAGGTCGAGGTCCTGATAGTGCTCGAACAGCCGGTCGCGCTGCATCAGGCCGAAGCCGCGGGGGTTGGTGTCCCACAGCGCGGTGGTCTGGGGCGTCTTGGGGTTGCGCAGCGGGCGCCACACCCATTCGCCGCCGCTGGTCTGCACCAGCAACCCGTCGGAATCGTGCAGCTCGGGGCGGAAGTCGCTGTAATGGCGGCGCTGGTTCTCGCCGTAGAAGAACATGGAGGTCAGCGGCGCGATCCCGAGCTTGGCGATCGGCTTGCGGGCGATCAGCGTCGCGGTCACGTCGACCGTGGTGTCCACGTCCGGATAGACCACGAAACGGTAGGCGCCGACGATGGACGGCCCGTCGAGCAGGGCGTGGATCACCGCCCGGTCGGCGTTGGCGCCCGGCATCTCCACCCAGAACTCGCGGAAGTCCGGGAACTCCTCCGGCGTCGGCAGGCCGCTGTCCACCGCGAGGCCCCGGGCCGAGATGCCGTAGACCTGGTTGCGGCCGAGCACGCGGAAATAGCTCGCGCCCACGAAGGAGATCAGCTCGTCGAACACCCGCGGGTCGTTGAGCGGGTAGTGCAGCCGGAAGCCGGCGAAGCCGAGATCGACGGGCAGCGGGCGCTCGAACTTGTTGGCGCCGTAGTCGAACAGGGCGGCGGAGTAGGGCGCGGGCGTGGCGATGCCGTCGCGCACCACGTTCACCACCACCGGGCGGCGGTAGAGGAAGCCCGGATGGAAGAACTGCATCCGGAACGGCCCGCCGCCGGTCGCCAGCAGCGCCCGGTCGGTGCGGAAACGGATGTCGCGGTACTGGTCGAAGGTGAGGTTGCGCAGGCTCTCGGGCAGCTCGGGCGCGCGGCCGTCATAGGGCTCGCGGGCCAGATCCCGGGCGCGGCGCACCACGTCCTCATAGGCGAAGGCGGGGGCGGGGGGCGGCTGCTGGGCGAGCGCGGGAACGGAGGCGGCGAAGGCGCAGGCCGCGGCGCCGAGCCGAAGCGTGTCGCGGCGCGAGAAGGGGCGATGGGCGAAATCGGTCATCGGGTCTCGTGTCGGGAGGCTGACGGTGGGCGGCGCCCGCCCGCGCGGGGCGGCGCGGGAAGGCGGGACGTCGCTGCGCCTGCGAAAGGCGCAGGACCAAAGGAGTAGCGGGCCGCTCTCTCTCCTGCAAGCTGAGCGCCTGCGGCAGGCGTTTGGAATTCATTAAGAAAAAACCCCGCCGCGGGGGTCAGTTTTCTGTTGCATGCGACAGGGATCGCCCCTATCTCATCGCTCGCCCAATGAACGCGTGCCTGTGTCGTGTGTCGGGCGGCGGGAACTCCCCGCCGGGCAGCCCGATGGCCGGAAATCCCAACCGGCTCTAAGTCGTCTCTCCGACGGCGGACGCGACGTGAAGCAACGACGTAGAGGGCTTTTTTGGTCTCTGCCGGCTCTCCAAAGGCCGGGGTCACTGAAGAGGCGACTACTTCCTTGCCGGGCGCGTGGGTCCAGGGTTTCCCCCAAGTCCCAAGCGTGGCGCCGACCTGTCGCTGACGGATGCTCTCCGTTTCGCAAGGTCGTCGTGACTACGGCGTTTTCGAACGGTCTGAAGCCGCACGGCTTTCGGCCATGAGATGTCGACACCGACCGACGGCGCGTCTCCAACGCGCGCCGCGGGCGACCGGCGTCTCACACGCTCACACCTTAGAGACTTCGTTGGGACACGCCATGGCCTCGCACCTCGCCGCTCTTGAGAACGACCGCATCCGCCGCTTCCTCGCGGAGAAGAACTCCGACCAGCCGATCCTGGTCGTGGACAGCGAGATCGTGCGCGACAACTTCGCCAAGATCGCCCGCGCGCTGCCGGACACCCGCGTGTTCTACGCGGTGAAGGCCAACCCGGCGCCGGAGATCCTGCAGCTGCTCGCCGACATGGGCTCGTGCTTCGACTGCGCCTCCGTGGTCGAGATCGACATGGCGCTCGCCACCGGCGTGACCGCGGACCGCATCTCCTTCGGCAACACCATCAAGAAGGAGCGCGACGTGGCGGCGGCCTTCGCCCGCGGCGTGGGCCTGTTCGCGGTCGACTGCCGCGAAGAGGTGGAGAAGGTGGCCCGTCAGGCCCCCGGCGCCCGCGTGTTCTGCCGCATCCTCGCCGACGGCGCCGGCGCCGAGTGGCCGCTGTCCCGCAAGTTCGGCTGCGTTCCCGAGATGGCCGCCGACGTGCTGGAGCACGCCCACCGCAACGGCCTGACCGCCTATGGCGTGTCGTTCCACGTCGGCTCGCAGCAGAACAACGTCGGCGCCTGGGACGGCGCGCTCGCCTCCGCGGCCGCGATCTTCCGCGACTGCGCCGAGCGCGGCATCGCGCTCTCCATGGTGAACCTCGGCGGCGGCTTCCCCACCCGCTACCTCAAGGACATCCCGGCGGTGGACGCCTACGGCGAGTCGATCTTCGAGGGCCTGCGCCGCCACTTCGGCAACCGCATCCCCGAGACCATCATCGAGCCGGGCCGCGGCATGGTCGGCAACGCCGGCGTGATCGAGGCCGAGGTGGTGCTGGTGTCGAAGAAGTCGGACGCCGCGGACGAGCTGCGCTGGGTCTATCTGGACATCGGCAAGTTCGGCGGCCTGGCCGAGACCATGGACGAGGCCATCCGCTACCCGATCCGCACCGGCCGCGACGGCGACGACGTCTCGCCGTGCGTGCTCGCCGGCCCGACCTGCGACTCGGCCGACGTGATGTACGAGAAGGCGCCTTACGCGCTGCCCGTGAGCCTGGAGATCGGCGACAAGGTGCTGATCGAGGCCGCCGGCGCCTACACCACCACTTACGCGGCGGTCGCCTTCAACGGCTTCGCGCCTCTCGCCTCCGTCGTCATCTGACCCCTTAAAAGGTCGTCTAACCCTTCAGGAGGGTTTCATGGCCGTCATTCGTGACGAGGCCCCGGCCGACGCCGGGGCCCGCGAGGCTCTGCTCGACCGCGCCTTCGGCCCCGCCCGCTTCGCCAAGACCTGCGAGCGGCTGCGCGAAGGCCGTCTGCCGGCGCAGGGACTCGCGCTCACGGCCGTCGACGCCGACGGCCGCATGGTGGGCACGCTGCGCTTCTGGCACGTGGCGCTGGGCGACGGCCGCGGCGCGCTGATGCTCGGGCCCCTCGCGGTCGAGGCCG
>NZ_JBHTMX010000164.1:0-6316 GCF_042679725.1 Methylopila musalis | reverse complement strand
GCATGCGAGCCGCTGGTCTATCCGGGCCTGCTGTCGCTGGCGCGGACGCTGGGGCGCCCCTGCGCGCCCGTCACGGCGGACGGCGGCGGCATGCGCCCCGACGCTCTCGACGCGCTGTGCCGCGCCGGCGCGCCGGGCCTGATCTATCTGAACCCGACCATCGGCAATCCGACCACCATCACGCTGAGCGCGGAGCGTCGGCGCGACATCCTCGCCGTCGCCGGGCGGCACGGCGTCCCGATCCTCGAGGACGATCCCTACACGCCGCTCGCCGCCGACCCGCCGCCGCCGCTTGCGGCCGATCCCGGCGACGCGCAGGTGTGGCACGTGCACACGCTGGCGAAATGCCTGACGCCCGGCCTGCGGCTCGCCTTCGTGGTCGCGCCCTCGGCCGAGGCGCGCGCGGGGCTGACGGCGCCGCTCAGGGCGCTCAGCCTGATGCCGGCGCCGCTGATGGCGGCGCTGCTCTCGAACTGGATCCGCGACGGCGTCGCGCGCGACATTCTGGACGGCGTGCGGGCGGAGGCGGCCCAGCGGCCGGCGCTCGCCCGCGCCCTGCTTCCACAGGCGAAGGCGCATCCGAACGGCCTGCATCTCTGGCTGCCCATGCCGGACGGGCTCGATCGCCATCGCCTGTCGGAGCGGGCCCGCGCCAACGGCCTCGCGGTGACGCCGTCCGACGCCTTCGCGGCGGACGCCACGCCGGTGGACGCCGTGCGCGTGTCCTTGGGCGCGGTTCCCGAACGGGCGCGGCTCGAAGGCGCGCTGGCGATGCTGGCGGGGCTGCTGGAAGACGCCGACGCGGCGCAGGCCGCGACCGGCTGACCGGGATCGCGGCGTGATGGGGGAGCCGCGTCAGTCCACCCAGTCCACCTTGGGCGCGTCGTCGCCGGGGCGCGACAGCCGGGCCTCGGCGGCCTTGTGGCAGTACTGGCTCGCCACCAGCCAGCCCTTCAGCGGCCGCAGCGGCGGCAGCAGCGTGACCAGCATGATCGGAAACGTGGTGAAGAGGTGCACCCAGTACGGCGCCTGATAGGCCGCCTCCAGCCACACCCCGAAGAAGGCGGACGGCAGACAGGCGAAGGTCATGGCGAAGAAGGCCGGGCCGTCCGCGGGATCGGCGTAGGAGTAATCGAGCCCGCAGACCTCGCAGCGCGGCTTCAGCGTCAGGAAGCCCTTGAACATATGGCCCTGCCCGCATCGCGGGCAGAGGCCGCGCACGCCCACCCGGTGCGGGTTCTGGCGCGGATAGTCCGTTTCGGCCATGGCGCAGGCGCCCTCCTCCGACGCGAACCCCACGGTCCGCGAACGGAAGCTAGGAACGAGCACATACAATGTCAATATTGTATGTGCTCGCGATGCCGTGAAGCCGTCAGACGCCGGACGGCGTCTCCGGCTTGAACGCCAGCGGCTTCGCCGCTGGGGCCTTCTTGCGGCCGGGCTTGGCGGGCGCGGGCGCCACGGCGGGGGCGATCGGCTCCAGCGCGATCGCCACCGGGTTCGGATAGTGCTCCAGCGTCGCGCCGGTGGCGGCGTCCACGCCCATGCCCACCACGCCGCCCAGCAGCACGTTGCCCGCGAAGCCCGCCGCGCCCGAGCCGGCGAGACGCGTCTTCACCGGCACCGAGGCCTCGCGATAACCCGGCAGGACGGCGGTGACGATGAACTCGTCCTTGCGGCCGACCGAGAAGGTGCAGGGGCTCTGGCAGGAGTGGTTGAGCGAGGTGCGCACCGTCGCGCCGGTCGGCGTGGTGGTGACGGTGAGCTGGCTGGTGGTGCCGCGGGTGATCGACGCGCAGGCGCCGAGGGGCAGCACGAGCGCCGCGATGAGAACGATGCGCATGGGAGGGAATCGCCTGTTGAGCCGCCCGAAGTGGCGACCCGACGCTCGTAAAAGTTGCGGCGCGCGATGGGAATACGTGAAAACGCCTAGAATCGCTGGGAAAAGCGCGCCACGGAACCGTCACAGGAGGATTATTCCGCCTCGGCGCGCCGCCGCGGGCCACGCCGGGCGCAAAACCGGAACGTTACGTTTTTATCTTGGGTTCTGTGGCGTCGGACCCAAGCTGCGGGCTTCGGGAAAGCCCAAGGGTCTCAACAGATCGGCTGGTCGGAGTGGCAGGATTCGAACCTGCGACCCCCTCGTCCCGAACGAGGTGCGCTACCAGGCTGCGCTACACTCCGTGGCCGATGGCGGCCTTATAGGAGGGACCGTGACGCCGCGCAAGCGCGCTCACGCCGCAACGGCGATTTTCCCGCGCACGAGCGTCAAATGGCGCGGAACCTTTGGCGCGACGCGGACGTTCTGAAAGCGATCGCAACGCAAAAACGCTGCTCCTTCCTACACTTGGAAGAGGCGACGACCGAGCGGCGTTAGCTTTGAAGCATGGAGGACGTCACACCCATGGCTGACCAGAACGCTTCTGATTCCGTCGATGATCTGGCGGACGGCGTCTCGGAAGCCGGTCGCAAGGCCGGAGACGGCGCACGCCGTGCCGGCGAGCGCGTCGCCGATACGGTGGAGCGAGTCTCCGAACGGGCCGACCGCACGTTGCGGCGCGCCGGACGTCGCGGCGAACGTGCCTTCGACGACGCCGCGGACGAGTTCGAGGCCCGCTCCGATTCGCTGGAGCAGACCATCCGCCGCAACCCGCTCGGCGCGGCCGCAGGCGCGCTGGTCGTCGGCTTCGTGCTCGGACGATTCCTGTCCTGACGGCGTCGCGCCGCCACAATCTTCAATCGAACACAACCCCAGGAGACTGATCATGGTCGACAGCAACACCGTCAAGGGCGCCATCAAGGAGACGGTCGGCAAGGGCAAGGAAGCCGTGGGCAAGGCCACCGGCAACCACTCGCTCGAGGCCGACGGCAAGGTGGATCAGGTGGAAGGCAAGGCGCAGAAGGCCGTCGGCAAGGCGACCGACGCAACGAAGTCCGCGCTGCGCCACTGATCGCAGCTCACGATGAGATCGAAGGGGACGCGGGCGGCATGCCCGGCGTCCCCTTCGTCGTTTCAGGCGGCTCGCGCCGTCACCCCGCTTTGGGGAACGGCGCGCGATCGGCCCCCAGCATGCGCTCGACGGTCGCGACCAAGGCGGCCAGCGAGGAGCGGGATTTCGTCAGCCGCGCCGCCGCCTCGAACGGCGCGACCTTCTCGTCCACGTCGTGAGCGGAGAACAGGATGGTGGGCGCGGGATGGGGCGAGGCCTTCAGGTCCGCCATCAGATCGAGGCCGGAACCGTCCTTCAACGCCAGATCCAGAATGATGAGGTCGTAGCGTTCGCGGGCGAGCCGCGCCCGCGCCGCAGCCAGGCCGCCGGCGAAGGTCACGTCCGCAAGCCCGCCGACCGCCGCGGCGACGACGCGCGACAGATCCTCGTCGTCCTCCACATGCAGGATGCGCGGCTTGGGCCGGGCCGCCGCGAGGCTCTGCTTCAGCACGCTCGCGAGCCGCGCGGGATCGATTGGCTTTTCGAGCCACTCGGTCACTTTGAGATTCGCGGCGCGCGCGTCCGCACGGCCCTGAGCGGCCGAGGCGGAGACCACCACCACCGGCAGATCGCGCGAACGCGCCGAGGCCTGGATGTCGTGGATCAGGGTGATTTCGTCGCCGTCCGGCAGGTTGAGGTCCACCAGCAGCGCCTCGATGTCCGGCTTGAACGCCGCCTCGCGGGCCTCGCGCACGGAGCGCACGGCGAGGCTGTCGAAGCCTGCGTCCTTCAGCAGTTCGCCGAGCAGCGTGGCGGTGAAGGGGTCGTCCTCGCAGATCAGCACCCGCGGCCGGGACCTCGGGGCGGCCGCGGTCTCCGCCGGCGCCTCGTCCGCGGCGCGGCCCACCCGCGGCAGGCGCACCTCGAACTCCGCGCCACCGTTCTCCCGGTAGCGGATCGCGCCGGCGTGGCGCTCCACGATCTCCTTGACGATGGCGAGCCCGAGGCCCGTGCCGCCCTTGCGCCGGCTGTCGGAGCCGTCCGCCTGGGCGAATTTGGTGAACATGCGCGGCAGGAAGGCCTCGGGCACGCCGGGGCCGCTGTCACGGACGCGGATCGCCGCCGTCTCGCCGTCCGCGCCCACAGCCACGATCACCGCGCCGCCGGCCGGCGAGAACTTGATGGCGTTGGAGACGAGGTTGGTCACCACCTGCGTCAGCCGGTCCTGATCGCCGAACACCACCACCGGCTCTCCGGTGGAGACCAGCTCCACATCCACGCCGAAGCTGTCGGCGTAGGCGCGGAGCCCCGTCACCGCCTGCCCCGCCACGTCCAGCAGATCGAGCGCCTTCAGGTCGAAGGCCATGCGGCCGGCCTCGATCTTCTCGATGTCCAGGATGTCGTTGATGAGCCGCACCAGCCGCAGGCTGTTGGCATGGGCGATGCCGACGAGATGGCGCGCCCGGTCGCCGATCGGTCCCGCCGCGCCGCCGGACAGCAGGCCGAGAGAGCCCGCGATGGAGGTGAGCGGCGTGCGCAGCTCGTGGCTGACGGTGGAGACGAACTCGTTCTTCAGCCGCTCCACCCGCTTGCGGTCGGAGATGTCGCGCGCGGTGGCGAAAATCAGGTCGATCCGGCCGTCACCGGCCTGAAACGGCGCCAGCACCATCTCGAACGTGACCACCACGCCCTGCGCGGCCGGCTCCCGCTCCACCCGGAGCACCCGGCCGAGCTGGGCGACGCGGTCGAGGTCGCGTTCGATCGATTCGCCGCGCGATCCCGGGAACACCTCCGTCGGGCGCCGTCCCAGCACTTCCGGCAGCGACAGGCCGGTGAAGCGCTGCGCCGCGGCGTTCCACGCCTCGAACCGGAAGCCGCCCTTCCCGTCGACGCGCAGCACGGCGGCGGGGTCGGGCGAATGGTCGAACAGCCCTCGGAACAGCGCCTCCGCGCCGGCGAGGCGCCGCTCGCGGTCCTCCACCGCCTCCGCCATCACCGCGAGCGCGCGGCCGAGCGCGCCCACCTCGCCCCGCGCGGTCATCTCCGGCCGGGCGGCGGTCTCGCCGGTTTCGAGCCTGCGGGCGTAGGCCGTCAGCCGCCGCAGCGGCCGCAGCACGAGCACCTCCCCGCCCAGCACGCCGAGCGCGACCGATGCGAGCAGGATGAGAGAAATGGCGCCGAGCCGCTGGTTCATGCGCTGGTCGATCGTGGCGACCACGTCGCGCTTCGGCAGGCCGACGATCAGCCGCGCCTGCTCCTCGATCACCGGCCGGGTGACGAAGATGGTGTCCTGCCCGCCGAGCTCGCGCGCCTCGAACACGCCGTCGCCGTCCCGGATGGCCGTCGTCCACATGGTTTCGCCGGCGAGGCTGCGGCCCACGAGAAACGGCGCCACGGGGTGCCGCGCGATGACGAGGCCGGCGGCGTCCACCAGCGTGACGGTGGCGCGGGGGTCGATCTCGGCCGCGAGCCGCTCCAGCGGGCCGCTGAGCGCCGAGAGGCTCAGCGTGACGCCGAGCGCGATCTGACGGCCGGTTTCCGTGCGGATCGGCATGGCGAGGGCGATGCGCGGCATGCCGCTGACGCGCGCCATGACGAGGCCGCTAACCGCGACGCCGCCGTGGGCGAAGGCGCGGTGGACATAGTCGCGGTCGCTCACGTCGACGCCGCGCGCGGCGGACAGATCGGAGCAGATCACCTTGAGGTCGGAGGAGATGACGAAGAAGGCCTGCGCGGACGGGTTGAGGCGCGAGAAATCGGACAGGCGCCGGTCGCAGGCTTCGCCGCCCTGACGCACGTCGGGCAGCCGGGCGAGGAAGATCAGCAGCTTGCGCGCCTCCTCGATCACGCCGTTCTGCTGCTCCACCGCCAGCCGCAGGGCGCCGTTCAGCCGCCCCGTGGCGGCCTCCAGCTCCGCCTCGCGCTCGACGCTCGCGAAATGCACCGTCAGCCAGGCGAGCGGCGCGATCACCAGCACGCCGAGATGCGCCACCTGCCAGCGCAGACTGAGAATCGGCCGGTCGAAGCCGACCGCGAGCAGCATCAGCGTCAGCGCAAGCGCGGTCGTGACCCGGAAGGTGGCGAAGCCGTGCACGGCCTCGATGATGCCGGGCTTGAAGGCGTGGAGCGCCAGGGCGAACACCGAGGCGCACAGGCCGAGAAGACGCGCGAACTGGCGGATGTCGTCCGCCCAGGACAGGCGCGCCCGCGTGAGAAGCAGCGTCACCGACAGCGCGATCAGCGAGCAGCTGACCGCCGCGGCCGAAGGCGGCGGCAGGGCGTCGGGGCCGAACAGCGGCCCGCCGACGGCAGCGAGATCGGGCCGCAGCCCGAGCAGCTGCGACGCCAGCGCCGCGACGCCCACGAGGCCGGGAACGGTGGCGAGC
>NZ_JBHTMX010000163.1:0-6348 GCF_042679725.1 Methylopila musalis | reverse complement strand
GCGCGGCCTCGTCCCGCTCGCCCGCGGCGGCGAGGCTCATCGCTCGTCGCCGGGCTTCGCGGCCGGAAGCGGGCTCCGGCGCAGGGCGTCGAGGGCGGCGTCGCGGCTCAGGCCCTGAACGCGCGCGGTGACGTAATGCTGGCAGGTCTCGCCGAAGCCGGCGCGCTCGCCGAGCGAGGCCACGGAGATCAGGCCCTCGATGATGGAGCGCGGCTGCTCGCTCACCCCGCGCTCCGCCAGCATCTCCTGCACCTGCACCGCGCGGTTGGCGATCATGCGCGCGCCCTCGGTGTAGCGCGCGTCGGCGTCGGCGATCAGGTCGCGGATGGCGACCGCGTTCGGATCGGACGGCTCGACCTCGCGGCCGGCCTCCCGGCTCGCGAGCCAGGCGCCGGGCGCGATCTTGTCCTTCAGCTCCAGCCAGCGCCGCTCGTGGAACGGCTTCTCGTGGGTGAGCGAGGCGACCACGTCCTGCGGGGGCTCGCTCGGCGCCGGGTCGTCGCAGCCGGTGAGACAAAATATCGCGACCGCGACAACTGTGGCGGGACTTAATTTAATAAGCGAATATTGAGACATGGCGCTTTTTGACTTTTTGGTTTGCGCGGAGCCCGCCTAAACGTTGGTCTAATGCAGTATGACAGGGAACGCACCCCCGACGAAAGCCGTCGAGCAGGTTCGAGGGGGTCTGCGTCCTCGTTTCTCTTAGCGAATTGCCCGAACGCGGTTTTTTGCGTTTGAGCCTCCGCGAAAGCGCGGGCGCCGCAAAATGGCAATCGATTTTCCAAATCTTCCCAGTCCAATTTTCCAATGATGCCCGAGACAGTTCGTCCAACTTCGGGAAAGAGTTGCCCCGCTGCAGAACGCAAGAAGCGCGTCAGGCGCCAAGTAATTGACGGTTCATCGCACGACTACAGGGCCGTCACGCGTCGCAGCGCGCCGCGGGGCTCCGTCTCTTCGGAGATCGGCGCCGCACCACAAGAATGGGAAACGCAAGGGGTTTCACATGATCAACCTTCGAACGTCCGTGTCGGCGTTCACGCTCGTCGCGACCGCGGCTCTGGGCGTGGCCGCGACCGGCCTGCCGGCGGTCGCCAACGACAAGCTCGTCGAGCTGTCGAAGAGCGAAGCCAACTGGCCGATGACCGGCAAGAACTACAGCGCGCAGAACTATTCGACCGCGAAGCAGATCAACGTCGACAACGTCAAGGAGCTGCGGCCGGCCTGGGCGTTCTCCACGGGCGTTCTCCACGGCCATGAGGGCACGCCGCTCGTCATCGGCGACAAGATGTTCGTGCACACGCCGTTCCCGAACATCACGTTCGCGCTCGACCTGAACGAGCCGGGCAAGATCGACTGGATGCACAAGCCGAAGCAGTCCCCGACGGCCCGCGCCGTGGCGTGCTGCGACGTCGTGAACCGCGGTCTGGCCTACTGGCCGGGCGACGGCAAGACCCCCTCGCTGATCCTCAAGACCCAGCTCGACGGCCACATCGTGGCGGTCAACGCCGAGACCGGCGAAGAGTTCTGGAAGATGGAGAACTCCGACATCAAGGTCGGCTCCACCCTCACCATCGCTCCCTACGTCATCAAGGACTCGGTCCTGGTGGGCTCCTCGGGCGCCGAGCTCGGCGTGCGCGGCTACGTCACCGCCTATGACGTGAAGACCGGCGCCCAGAAGTGGCGCGCCTACGCGACGGGTCCGGACGAGGAAGTCAAGCTCGCCAAGGACTTCAACGGCAAGAACCCGCACTACGGCCAGTTCGGCCTGGGCACCAACAAGACCTGGGAAGGCGACGCCTGGAAGATCGGCGGCGGCACCAACTGGGGCTGGTACGCCTTCGATCCGGACACCAACCTGTTCTACTACGGCTCGGGCAACCCGGCGCCGTGGAACGAGACGATGCGTCCGGGCGACAACAAGTGGACCATGACCATCTTCGGTCGTGACATCGACACGGGCGAGGCCAAGTTCGGCTACCAGAAGACCCCGCACGACGAGTGGGACTACGCCGGCGTCAACGTGATGATGCTGTCGGAGCAGAAGGACAAGACGGGCAAGCTGCGCAAGCTGCTGACCCATCCGGACCGCAACGGCATCGTCTACACGCTCGACCGTGAGGACGGCACGCTCATCTCGGCCGACAAGCTCGACGACACGGTCAACTGGGTGAAGCAGGTGGATCTGAAGACCGGCATCCCGGTCCGCGATCCCGAGTTCGCCACCCGCATGGACCACAAGGCGACCGAGATCTGCCCGTCGGCCATGGGCTACCACAACCAGGGCCACGACTCGTACGATCCCGAGAAGCAGCTGTTCTTCATGGGCATCAACCACATCTGCATGGACTGGGAGCCCTTCATGCTCCCGTACCGCGCCGGTCAGTTCTTCGTCGGCGCGACCCTGTGGATGTACCCCGGCCCGAAGGGCGATCGTCAGGGCTACGAGGGCCTCGGCCAGATCAAGGCCTACAACTCGATCTCCGGCAAGTACGCCTGGGAGAAGATGGAGCGCTTCGCGGTTTGGGGCGGCACGCTCGCGACCGCCGGCGATCTGGTGTTCTACGGAACGCTGGACGGCTTCATCAAGGCCCGCAACTCCAAGACCGGCGACCTGCTCTGGAAGTACCGCCTGCCTTCGGGCGTGATCGGTCACCCGATGACCTACACGCATGACGGCAACCAGTACGTCGCCATCTACTACGGCGTCGGCGGCTGGGCGGGCGTTGGCCTCGTGTTCGACCTGACCGACCCGACCGCGGGCCTCGGCGCGGTGGGCGCGTTCAAGAACCTGCAGCACTACACCCAGATGGGCGGCGGCGTTCAGGTCTTCTCGCTCAACGGCAAGAACCCCTACGACGACGTCAACGTCGGCGAATGGACCGGCCCGAAGGCCAACTGATCCCCACGCGGATCGGCCGTTACGGCTCCACGACCCTCTCCCCGGCGGCGACCGTCGCCGGGGAGACCTTCAAAACGAAAAACACTGACTGCTGAACACGACGATCCAAGGCCGCCCCGCCGCGCGCAGCGCGTTCGGAGAAGCACCACAGGCCGGGATCGCAGGGAGATATGCAGATGGCTTTCCGTTCGTACGGCCGCGCGCGCGCGGCGCTGCTTGGAGGCGCGGCTCTCGCCGTAGCCCCGTTCGCAGCAGCCCTTCCGGCCGCCGCGGCGGAACCGCTCCGCATCTGCGCCTCGAGCGTGGAGGCGCCCTATTCCGAGGCCAAGGCCAAGGGCTTCGAGAACAAGATCGCCGAGGCGGTCGCCAAGGCCGCCGGCCGCGAGGCCGAGTTCGTCTGGAGCGACAAGCCCGCGATCTATCTGGTCCGCGACTATCTCGACAAGAAGGCCTGCGACGTGGTGTTCGGCGTCGACGCCGACGACGAGCGCGTCCTCGCCACCAAGCCCTATTTCCGCACCGGCTACGCCTTCGTCACCCCGGCCGACGTGGAGATCGGCTCGGAGTGGAAGGACGCCGGCGGCGACGCCTTCAAGAACTTCGCCGTGCGCTTCTCGACGCCCGCGGAGCTGATCCTCAAGGCGGCCGGCAAGTACGAGGACAACCTGTCCTACAACCTGTCGCTGGTGAATTTCGAGGACAAGCGGAACAAGTACACGCAGGTCCCCGCCGACAAGCTGGTCAACGAGGTGGTGAACGGCGACGCCGACATGGCCATCGCCTTCGCCTCCGACGTGGCGCGCTACGTGAAGAACGCGTCCAAGCCGCTGAAGCTCACCCTGATCAGGGATGACTTCCAACGTTCCGACGGAATGAAGATTCCGCTGCATTTCGACCAGGCGATCGGCGTCCGCAAGGACGATGCGGAGCTCCGCAAGGCGCTCGACGCCGCGATCGACAAGGCGAAACCCGAGATCGACGCCGTGATCGCCGAAGAAGGCATTCCGACGCTCCAGCCCAACGGCTGAAGCGTGAGGCGAGGGTCCGGGACCTCCCGTGTCCACCTTTCAGTGAGTTTCGGATGATCAATCGCAAACTGCTCATGGCGGGATTCGCCGCCGCCGCGCTCGCCCTCGGCGCGGCGGGAGCTATGGCGCAGATCGAGCTGCACAACACCGTCACCGGCGAGCCGCTCAACCTTTCGGACGCCGGTGAAGAAGGCCAGGACACCCCGGCCTTCAAGGAGTTCATCCAGACGGGCAAGAACCCGTACAACAAGGAGCCGAACTGCCTCGCCAACGGCGAACAGCTGTTCCTGAGCATGTGCTCGGGCTGTCACGGCCACGTGGCGGAAGGCAAGATCGGCCCCGGCCTGAACGACGATTACTGGACCTATCCGGACAACAACACGGACAAGGGCCTGTTCGAGACCATCTTCGGCGGCGCGTCCGGCCAGATGGGACCGATGTACGGCGCCGTGAACCCGGACCAGATGCTCCAGATCATGGCTTGGGTGCGCCACCTCTACAAGGACGGCGTCGAAAACGCCGTCTGGCTCGACGACGAGCAGAAGGCGAGCTTCAAGCCCTATGACGGCCATTCGCATGCGCCCAAGGCGGATCCGGCGAAGACGCCGGAAGCCTGCAAGGCGAGCGAGTGACGAAATCTCCGCCGGCGGGCCGGCGCGGGACAGGGCGCGTTCGCAGCCATAAGCGGACCGCCTTTCGGTTGGAAAGCACTGCAACACCTCAAGGAGGAAAGCTCATGACCAAGATCGCCGCTTTCGGACGGCTCGCCGCGGCCGCTGCGCTCGCCACCGTCGCTGTCGCCGCTCCGGCGCTCGCCTATGATGGCACGAACTGCAAGGAGCCGGGCGTGTGCTGGGAGCCGAAGCCCGGTTATCCGGCCAAGGCCGAGATCAAGGGTTCGAAGTACGACCCGAAGCACGACCCGAAGGAAGTCGCCAAGCAGTCCGAGTCGATCAAGGCGATGGAAGAGCGCAACAAACAGCGCGCCGACAACTTCGCCAAGACCGGCAAGTTCGTCTACGACGTCAAGAAGCTCGGCGCGAACTGACGCCTCGCCGTCGGCCGGGTCCGGGCTCGACATCCGTCGCCGGGCCCGGCCGACGCTGAATTCAAGGATCCCGCGCGGTTCGACGCTGTCGCAATCGCTCCCTCTCGTCGTCGGGACGGGTCTCTTCCGGCCGTCCTGCGGGATGACGACACGCACCTCGCGGCCGCTTCGGCGCGTTGTCTCCAACACCGTCGAGCGGCCGTCTTTTCCGGGCGCGTCCGAGACCGAGGTTTTTAGCCCATGGCGACTTCAACCCTCGCGGCGGAGCGCCGCGTCGAGGATCTCGCGCCCGAACTGAACGCCTGGCGCGACCAGGCGCTGGCCTTCGAGGCCGAGGTCGGACGCGCGGTCGTGGGCCAGCCGCAGGTGGTGCGGCTGATGACCATCGCCCTGTTCGCCCGCGGCCATGTGCTGCTCGAGGGCGACGTGGGCGTGGGCAAGACCACCATCCTGCGCGCCGTGGCCCGGGCGCTCGGCGGCCCGTTCGAGCGCATCGAGGGCACGGTCGACCTCATGCCGACCGATATGCTCTACACCGCTTACGTGGACGACGAGGGCAAGCCCCGGGTCGAGCCGGGTCCGGTGCTGCACCATGGCGAGAACCTCGCCGTGTTCTTCTTCAACGAGATCAACCGCGCCCGTCCGCAGGTGCATTCGCTGCTGCTGCGCCTGATGGCCGAGCGCAGCGTCACCGCCTTCGGCAAGGAATGGTCCTTCCCCCATCTGGTGGTCTTCGCCGACCGCAACCGGGTGGAGAAGGAGGAGACGTTCGAGCTGCCCGCCGCCGCCCGCGACCGCTTCTTGATGGAGATCGCGGTCGACACCCCGGCCGAGCCCGAGGTTCGGCGCCAGCTGGTGTTCGACCCCCGCTTCCACGACGTGGACCGGCTGATCGGCGGCCTGACGGAGGGCGTGCTCGACCACACCCGCCTGTCCGAGGCCGGACGCGCGATCCAGCACGCGATCACCGCCGCGCCCGCGCTCGAAACCTACGTGCTCGGCCTGTGGGACGCGGTTCGCGCGCCGAAGGCGGCCGGCATCGACATTCCGAACGTGGACATGGACCGGCTGCTGCAGGGCGGCGCGAGCCCCCGCGGCGTCGGCGCGCTGGTGCGCGCGGCCCGCGTCCGCGCCTGGCTCGAGGGCCGCGACATGGTGCTGCCCGAGGACGTGCGCGCCGTGTTCGATCCGGTGATGGCGCACCGTATCTTCCTCGATCCGATCTACGAGACGCGGCGCGACCGCATCGTGCCCGAACTCTGCCGCCAGGTGTTCGAACGGGTGCCGGCGCCGTGAGCGAAACCCTCCGCCGGGCAGGCCCGCCCCGCGCGGATCTGCCGTACCGCCTGTTCGGCCGCGCGCGGGGCGTCGCC